>JBDTXZ010000304.1:0-5381 GCA_040005935.1 bacterium
GCAGCTCACGCGACTTGAACGCGGAGGTGCCGTGCTGACACTGGATGACGTAACGGAACTCGCGCGCGCGCAACGCGTGCTCGCGTGGGGCGAAATGGCGCGGCAGGTTGCGCACGAGATCAAGAATCCACTCACGCCGATCCGTCTCGGGGTGCAGCACCTGCGTCGCGCATTTGGGCGGCCGGATTTTGACACGGTGCTCGAGCAGAACGTCTCGCGCATTCTTACGGAGATCGATCGACTCGATGAGATCGCACGTGCGTTCAGTCGTTACGGTGGTGCGCCAGAGGAACGCAAACCGGCCATTGCAACGGACGTCGCGGCGATCGTGCAGGATGTCGTCGCACTGGAAATGCTAGGCGAGGGGCAGATCGCGTGGAGCTGTCGCGCTGAGGGCGACATTCCGTCAGCGCTCGCGCGTCCAGACGAATTGCGCGAAGTGTTGCTCAATCTTTTCGAGAACGCACGCCTCGCGGATGCTCTCGCGGTGACCACCACCGTGTGCCGCACTATTCGCGACGACGGTTCTCCGCGTGTACGCATCGACGTTGCCGACGATGGCAATGGAATCGCGGAGCACGTGCTGCCGAAGATTTTCGAGCCGCATTTTTCGACGAGGACAAGCGGCAGCGGGCTCGGACTCGCGATTACACGCCGCATGGTCGAGAGTTGGGGCGGCGACGTGTCAATCGAAAGCGAGCTCGGAAAGGGGACAAGCGTTCGTGTCGACCTACGAGTCGCGGGCCACAACGTTTAGGCGGAACTGGCTTACGAGTACATGCTGGCGCGGTGCTACTCCGTATTCCCCGTGTGCGCTCCCGTCGCTTCGCGAATTCGAACCGTCTTGACATTCGTGAACTCGCGCAAGCCGAGAGCGCTCAACTCACGACCGTGGCCTGAGGACTTTACGCCGCCGAAGGGGAAACGCGGATCCGACACGACCATATCGTTCACGAAAACGCTGCCAGCGTCGATTTCACGGGCGAAGCGGGCCTGTTCCGCAGCGTCATTGGTCCACGCACTGGCTGCAAGACCGAATCGTGTGTCATTCGCGATGCGAATTGCGTCGGCAGCGTTATTCGCAGCAAAGATGCAGCCCACCGGCCCGAACAGCTCATCCCTGTAGGCCGGCGCATCCGGGGGAATATCCGTGAGCACGGTTGCAGGAAAGAGCGCAGAGTTGGGATCGTCGCGACGGCCTCCGCAAACGAGCTGCGCGCCCATCGTCACAGACTTGGCGACCTGCGACTCGAGCTCACTCGCGAGGTGCACGCTAGCAAGCGGTCCAAGCTGCGTAGTGGGATCGAGCGGATCGCCTATGCGCAGCGCTTGCATACCCTTCGCGAAGCCATCGACGAATTGGTCAGCGACATCGCGATGCACGATGAATCGCTTCGCTGCGATGCAACTCTGGCCATTGTTGATTGTGCGCGCCTTTACAGCCGTCACGATCGCGAGCTGCAGGTCTGCGCTCGGCATCACGATAAAGGGGTCGCTGCCGCCCAGCTCGAGCACCACCTTCTTGAGCGATTGCCCTGCGGCGTGCGCGACACTGCGGCCCGCTCCCTCGCTACCGGTGAGCGTGATCGCGGCCACGCGCGGATCGGCGATGATGCCGGCCACCGTCGCGCTGCTGACGAGAAGCGTTTGGAACACCCCTTCCGGCGCGCCGGCGCGACGGACGAGCGATTCCAATTCCAGTGCGCATTGCGGCACGTTGGACGCGTGCTTCAGCAGCCCGACGTTCCCGGCGACGAGCGCAGGCGCCAGGAACCGCACCACCTGCCAGAATGGAAAATTCCACGGCATCACGGCGAGCACGACACCAATCGGCTCGTAGGCAACAAAGGAGTGATGATCCTTGTCGACCACTGGTTCGTCAGCGATGAAGCCCGGGCCATGCTCCGCGTAGAAGTGACACGCCATCGCGCACTTCGCCGCTTCTTCGACGGCGGCGCGAATGGGCTTGCCCATTTCCAGCGTCATCATGCGGCCGAGTCGTTCCTTGTCAGCCTCGAGAAGCTCGCCGAGCCGGGCGACGACGGCGACTCGTTCCTTGATCGCGGTGAATCGCCAACGAGTGGCCGCATCCGCCGCGCGCGCTAACCGCGCGTCCAACTCAGCGGCAGAGAGCTCGGGAAACTGTGCGAGCGTCTCGCCCGAAAATGGATTAACCGAGGCGAACATTTTTGGCGGATTCACGGTTTACCTTCACTTCGCCTCCAACCCCTCTTCTCGCCACCATCCTTCGATCCCTTCTTCGCTGCCGAACAGGCGCTTCCACCACGGGACGCGCCGTTCTCGCTCGAGCACCGCGCCGGCCGCAATACGCCACTGTTCCTGCATGGCGGTCGCGTCCGGGAACCGATCGTCCGCGGACGGTGCGAGGCCGCGCTGCAACCACTCCGCAATTTCCGGAGCGTAGGGCGAGACGTCGAGCTGACCGGCGAGCGCGCGCGCAAGGATCACCTTGCTATCGCTCTCGCCAAATGGCGGCGCCCCTGTAAGCACGAAGGCCGCAATCGCTGCGAGCGAGAAACAATCTGCCGCCGCCTCCTGCGGCTCCCCGAGCAGCTGCTCTGGCGGCGAAAACGCTGGCGTGCCGGAGGCGCCTGTCGTCTCTTCGCCGGCGGGATTGGCGATGCCGAAATCAGCGATGCGCCAGCGTCGATAGCGATCGATGAGAATATTTTCCGGCTTGAGGTCGCGATGCAGAATGCCGACTGCATGCGCGGCAGAGAGCCCGCTCAACACGCTATCGATTTGTGGGGCGACCTCTGCGAGCGAACGTGCGCCAGCACGAGTAACGAGATCCGCTACGGAGCCACCTTCCGCCAACTCCATCGTATACCATGCGACGTCGCCGCGACTGTCCCAATCGTAGATGGGAACGATGGCGGGATGCGCGAGCTGCGCGGCAAGACGGGCCTCTCGCCGAAAGCGACCGACCGCACGTTCGTCTCGCGCGACGTGTTGGTGCAGCAGCTTCAGCGCAACTTCGCGGCCGAGCGACAAGTCGCGGACGCGCCACACGGAGCCGAATGTTCCTGAGCCGAGTGGCGCAAGCACTTCGTAGTCATCGGCGAGAGCCCATCGCAACCGCACCTCAGGCGACTCACGCGACGCGGCCGTGGTTTCTCCGCTCAGCGTAAGGACTGTTCGACTGCCGAGCACACGATCCATCGCGCGCACCATTGCGCCGACGGAGCTGTAACGCTTGGCGGGATCGCACTGGAGCGCGCGGTCGATCACCTGCGATACCGACGGCGGCACGTCTGGGCGCACGAGCGACACGGGCGGAATGTTTTCGCCAGGTGGTGGCTCGCCAGTGAGCGACTGAAAGCACAGTGCGCCGAGCTGCCACTGATCGGTCATTGGCGTTGGATGCCAACCGTGATCCCACTCTGGCGCCAGCGGCATGCCGGCGACGTCCGGCGAGAGTCCGTCAGGTATGACCGAGAGCGGCACCGCCCACTGCCAGCCGAGCAGCCAAAGGCGGCCCATTGGTGTGGTCCACACATTGTGCACGCCAACGGCGCCATGAACGCTGCCCGCGTCGTGCAGATAGGAGAGCGTGGAACCGATCTCTCGCATGACGCGAAGCACGGCGGGTACGTCTTCGAGACCGGCACGCGATAGTCGTGCACCAACCGTCTCGCCCGCGATCCACCGTCGCAAATACCCTGGTCCGCGATGGCTCTCGACGTACGACGTCCAATAGTGATATGTCGTGGGAACCGCCGGATGATTGCGATGCGCCAGCGCGCGCGCCTCGGCCTCGAGCCAGACTTCGTGCCCGGGAATGGGTGCCGTCACCAGCGAAAGCGAGCGTCCAAGTGCGTCGATGACTTCCTGAAGGTGGCGATACTGATGCCACAGCCCTTCAGATCCCCAGTTCCAGCCGGGCGGAAGTTCCCATTCCGCGAGATGTTCGGGCAGCGCGTAGGACACGCGGTCGATGTCACCCGAAGCGCGGAGCGGGCGGTCGATGCCCTCTCGAGGGCGCGCAAGCGGAGCGGGTGTACGAGTCACGACGTCAAACTAGCAGGGGAACTGCGCGAGCGAGCGGTGGGTTTCAGTCATTGGTCATAAGCGTGATTCCGCGAGGACCAGCTCTGCCGCGTGGTGCAGGGCAGGGAGTAGCGAGACGTCGGGCAGCACGCTCACTTCAACGGTGCGCACGCGGAGGGGTTTTCCGTCGCTCGGCGTAGACGATTGCAGGGACGGAACGTGCATGCTCACGGCGACGATTCGCCACATGGTGCTGGGGCGGTGCATGGTGCCGTCGCTTTCGGTCGTGTCGAGTTGCAGCACTTCGCCGCGCGCGGGGATGGCGTCGCTCTGGCACTCGGCGAGAAGCAGCTCGTTGCGGTCGTGGCGGGTTACGCGAAGCGTGATCATGCCGTCCAGCGCAGTTGAGATCGGCAAAAGTTAATGCGCGGGTATGTCTACGAGCCAGCATTTTCAACATCGAGTCGAAACCAACGTACTGCACGTAACGTACTGATTGCCGCACCCCGAAAAGGACGAGGTTCCCATGCTGTTCATTCTGAGTTTTGCGGTTTCCGTCGTGCTGGCGACCCTCGCCTATTCGCAGGCGAAGAGTTTTGTCACACGCCGTCTCCGGTACGTTGATGCCGTTCAATCCGCTATCGCACCAATCATCGCCGGCGCGGCCGTAGCGGTGTGTGCGCTTCCGCTCGTCGCTTTTCTGCCACTTGTCGGTGCCGGGACCGCGTTGACACTCGGCCTCGCTGTTGGATTTGGTGTCGCGGCTGGCGCGCGAGAAGTACGGCACAAGCTGCCGGGATATTGAAGCAGCGTAGCACGACCAGCACGCGTCTTCGAATTACGCAACTGCTTGACATCGTTGAGTGATCAGTCGTTCAGGGAGTAGCGAGAGTTCGAACAGCCATCAGGAGTGTGGTGAATTCGGTCACATGAACCGAGCGCCATCTTTTGATGGCTGTTTGGCGGTGTTGGACTGTGACGCCGCTGGGCTGAAACGCAGTCGCTCGTCCCGCGCGAAAATGACTTAGTTTTCATTGATGCAGCCCTCCGTTATTCCCACAGAAATTACCGATCTCGTCAACGCGAAGATTCTCGCGGTCAGCGAGGATCGCATAGCCGGCTTTCTCGACGACCCATTCGCAGAAATCGCCCGGATCGCCGAGCTGCCTGTGGATACGGTGCTGGAGCGATTGCGCGGAATGCTCGACGCCGGAGTCATCCGTCGCGTTCGGCAGACGCTCATGTCGACGAACCTCGCGCCTGGAGCACTCGTCGCGTGGCGGGTTGCCAATGATCGCCTGGACGAAGGGTTCTACTATCTCTCGCAGAAAGATCCGGCAGCCCTTCCCTGGAAAGACCTGGACATCGAT
>JBDTXZ010000305.1:0-5368 GCA_040005935.1 bacterium
TCGCACCCGACTCTGTGGCGATGGCCTGGGAGCCGAGGATGGTGTCGTCGCCGGCGATGTGCTCGATGCCGGCACGAAAGCTCCTGTGACCGTGGCAACCGTCACCGCATTCTGGCGAGAAATCATGAAATCCGGGGCTTCGAGTTTTACACGGCCGGTTCAGCGCCATGCAATTCAGCCCCGGAATGTCGTGTGGCAGCGTCGTGATCTGGACGAGCCACGGTCGCCGCGGCAGCTAAGACAGCCGCGGCGCCGTTGAATCAACTGCCCGTTTTCGGCGTGACCCACACGTACGGCCCCGTGGGCTCCTTGCCAACTGGCAAGTTGCGCGGAACGCCCTTGGGGTTTGGGCCGAGCGACTTGATGTAACGGTACATTGCGCGGAGGTCGCGTTCGTTCATGAGCGCGGTGTTCCACCACGGCATGGGCGGCTTGCCGTCGCCTTCGTCCGCCGTCTGCAACACCTTCACCCAATGATCTTCGCTCTGCCGCTGCGTGATCGTCCGCAGGTTCTTTCCGTAGACCGTTCCCCAGGATCCGCGGAATCCGACGTCGAACCCAGCGAATCGGTCCGCCGGCGCAACCTTCCCCTTCAATTCTGTCCAACCCTGCGTGTGGCAATCGTTGCAGCTCCCGACAATGGTCAGGTACTCGCCAGCCTGTTCCATGGTCATCGCCTGCACGGCGGGACTGGACGTCGGCTGCATGGCACTGTTGCCCGCGCTCGCGGTGGTGCTCGAGGCGGCGCCGTTCGCGGGCGCTCCGCTGTGACAGGCCGACGCACTCGCGAGGACGAGGGACAGTCCGGCAATCAGGATAGATCGATCGTGACGCATGACTCCGAGGGTGGGAAAGGGGCCGTGAATGATCCAACTGGAACTCTAACGTCTAGTACACGCGAGGTGGCGAGACTGCTAGTATGCGCGGATGACGCCCCTACTTCAGCCGTCGTCACTGCGGGAATTGTACGGTGACATCGACATCTACCTGTTCGACCAGCTCCTCCGCGGGCGCATCGTCGATGGCGCCACCGTGCTCGACGCAGGATGCGGCAGCGGCCGAAATCTTGTCTTCATGCTGCGCGCCGGAATGAATGTCTTCGGCATCGACGAAAGCATCGAGGCCATTGAAGCGATGCGCCGGCAGGCCGCCATGCACGCGCCAGAGCTGTCACCCGCGCAATTTTCCGTCCAGTCGGTGCACGCCATGTCGTTTCGCGACGAGACGATGGACGTCGTCATCAGCAGCGCGGTGCTGCACTTCGCGCGCGATGAAATGCACTTCGACGCGTGCGTCGACGAGATGTGGCGTGTGCTCGCGCCTGGCGGACTGCTGTTCTGCCGGCTCGCCTCCACCATTGGCATCGAGGATCAGGTGCGGCCAGTCAACGGTCGTCGTCACCTGCTGCCGGACGGATCCACGCGATTCCTCGTCGACGCGCCCTCTCTCATGCAGACGAGCGCGCGGCTGCACGGCACGCTTGTCGATCCGCTCAAGACGACCGTCGTGCAGGACATGCGCGCCATGACGACGTGGGTGTTGCGCAAGCCGTCGTCCTGAGCGCGGCGAAAGCTGTCGTCCTGAGCGCAGCGAAGGGCCTGCACCTGTTGTTGCGATGTGCGGATGGTGGTTTCAACTGGTCAGCGCAACGCCTTCGTCCTGTCATGCCGCACGAGCGCCCGCTCCTATCGAGATCCAGCGCGCGCTGCACGGAGGCGCGCGGACAGTGGAGCCGTGGCCGAGGATCCGCGTCGATCCGCCAAATCGCGTAAATCCGCGTTCAGGCCATTCCACCCCGCAGCACCACAACACTTCGACGACGGCGGCGAACAACTCGAGCGCGGATGTACGCGGATGTGGCGGATGCCCACGGATTGCTCCTTGGTAGGCACAGATCTACGGTGCGCCCCCGGACGGAGGACACACTGAGTCAATCGAATTGCTTGCGGTCGCGACGCGGCACTCTCACTCTCGAAAGCGCGATACGTCGCGCTTGGGGCCGGCTGAGAGCATCCCAGCGCTCAGGGCGACAAAATTGCTCGCTTAAGGAGCACGGCTCATGGGCTTCCTGAATGGCACAGGCGGCCGCTCAAGCAAGACGGGCGCCTTCCCCTGAGTGATGTGATAGCTGCTGTTCACGGAGAGACCGGCGTGCGACGCCTTCGTCCGCGCTGAATCGGGCCAGACAATGCGCAGCTCGCGAACGCTCGTGGCGTGGCCCAAACCAACATGGAGCTGCAACGGTCCTGCGCCAAACGACCCTCCGGTTCCCACCGTACGCCGAACCGTTCGGGCCGCCCCGCCTGCGTCTGCAACCACGACCTCTACGCGCGCACCGATAGCGGAGCGATTGGCGGTGGTGCCCTCCAGCTCCAGCGAAATCCACGCGTTGTCGCGCCATCCCGGATTCTCGAAGAGAACGCTGGAGAAACGGTCTCCCTGATACGCGCCGCCAAGGACTTCGTAGACATCCTCGTCGCCGTCGCGATCGAGATCGGCAAACGCGACCGCATGCCCCTTCTGGATGTGCCCGAATCCGCCCGGCAACGTCACTTCCTCGAAGCGTTTGCCCTTGACGCTACGGAACATTCGATTCGGAATGACTGACCTGAGGTCGGGGTTTCCCGTGCCGACGTAAAAATCCAGCCAGCCATCATTGTCCAGATCGCCGAAGTTGCTGCCCATGGCGTAGATGACCTTTTTGTCCAGGCCCATTCGCTTCGTCACATCTTCGAACGTGCCGTCGCCCTTGTTCCGGAAAAGACGCGACTGCTCGACCTCAGTGGGAGTGCCGTTCACGTTGACCTTGACTGGTAGACCGAGGTACTCGCGCGCCACCGCGTCGTGCAGCACGGTGCTGTTGCGCATGTCGTAGCTCAGCACGAGCAGGTCCTCGAAACCATCGTTGTCGAAATCCCATAACCACGTGGGAAACGAAGTGACCGGCAGCTCGACGCCTGCGGCCGATGCGCGCTCCTCGAAGCGCCACGTGTCGATCGACTTGCCCCCCGTGTTTATGTAAAGGCGGTTCTTGCCAAAGAGCACGGACACAAAGAGGTCGGGAAGACCGTCATTATTCACGTCTCCCCAAACAACGCCTTTGACGAATGCGCTGAGCGAGATGCCGACCTTCCTCGACACTTCGGTAAACGTGCCGTCCTTGTTGTTCAGGTACAGCTCGGAGGGATGCGAGGGCCCACCGGCCTCCGCGAACGACTCATTGCCGATGAAGAGATCGAGATACCCGTCGAGATTGAAGTCGGCCCACGCCGCAGTTTGCGTGGGATGAAAGGAAAGAATTCCGGACGCAAACGTGACGTCGTCGAACGTCCCGTCACCGCGATTCCGCAGCAGCGAGTTGGGATAACGCCCGGCCTCGCCCATCCACGCACCGCGTAGCACGAGGATGTCGACGTCGCCATCGTTGTCGTAATCGGCGTGAATGGCATTGAGGCCACCGACAATCCCGCGAAGTCCGGCCTTTGCCGTGGCGTCAGTGAAACCACCCTTGCCATCGCCCAGAAGGAGATGCACGGGATCCTTGAGCCCCCACGACGTCGTGAACACATCCAGAAAGCCGTCGCCATTGAAGTCGTCGACGCTTACGCCGCCCGCGAGTCCGACGACAGACGCACCCACCTCGCCGGCCACATTCCGGAACAACGGAAATGAATCTTTCGCGCGTGGCTTGAGGTTCGGAATCAGGTAGCGCCTGGGGATGCTGTCGGGATAACCGCCGATCGCCAGATAGGCCATATTGAGCAGCCATTGGGATCCGCGGTCGTCCGGAAACTGGCGCAGCAGCTCGGTATAGCGCGCAATCGCCTCTCGCGCGCCCTCCTGCTTGGTGTGCCGAGCGGCGCCATCGAGGGGAAGAATGCAGGCATTCGCCACCGGATTGCCGATGCAGTTCTCCTGCTCTCCCAAGCGGAGGTACGCGAGCGCCACAAGATCAAATGCGAGCTTTCCCTGTGCAGTCATCTTCTCGGCCGACAACCCTGCATCGCGAATCAACGTGTCCAATTCAGCGATGGCTTCGCGCGTCTGGCCGGCGACGAGCCGCTCCTGCGCCAACATGTACCGGCTATTGAGTGCTTGGGGCCCGGTCTGGGTGCCGATGGTCGCCTGAATGGCGTCGCCACGCTCACGGCTCAGAAACAAATTCCCCGCGGGATTGGCCAGCGCCTCGGCGTAGAGGACCGCGAGTGTGTCGGCCATGCGTGCAGTGCCGCTTTTCGGCGCGGGGGGGCGCGCTTCTCCGCTGCAACCGAGCGCAGCCCCGACGGTCAGTGCCAGTGCGCATAGTGCGACAGGCTCTCGGTAGATCGCACGACACTTCCTCATTCGACCTCGACAGGAATAGGGTCCAATGTCGCGGCGAGTGGAGAGCGCCGCAATAATCACGTTGCCATTCGTCTGCACTGCCGGCCATTGCAGATTGGCGGCGGGGCATACATCGCGTGCTTGCAGAACCGTCCGCCCTCCCTTCGCGATGGCATTCAGCGGCATATCATTTCACACATGCAAACTGCCCTGCTTTTCGACCTCGACGGCACGCTCATCGACTCCATCGAGCTCATCCTGAGCTCAGCTCGACATGCCTTTATCGGCTTTGCCGGCCAAGCGCCTACGGACGATGACTGGCGCGCCGGCATTGGCCGGCCACTTCAAACCGTGCTGCGCGAATACGCCCAGAACGACGACGCGGAAGCAGCTCGTCTGCTCGGCCGCTACCGTGAGCATCAGCTTGCCCATCACGACCGGCTCGTGCAGGCATATCCAGGCGTCGTCGACACCCTGCGCACATTCGCCACCGAAGGTCACCCCATGGCCGTGGTCACGAGCAAGTCCGACTGGCTCGCGGTCAAGGGTCTCACGCATGTCGATATGGCCGATCTTTTTCCCGTCGTCGTCGGCTGCGACACCTGCGTCAATCACAAGCCGCACCCGGAGCCGGTGGAGCGCGCCCTCGCGCTACTGGACATGCCGCCCACGAACGCGATCTTCGTCGGCGACTCGCCGCACGACATCGAGTCGGGGCGCGCGGCGCAGGTCTACACCGTGGGCGTATCCTGGGGCGCCTGTAGCAGAGAACAGATGGTGGCCTCCGGCGCCGACGTCGTGATCGACGATATCACCGAGCTCCCAGCGGTAGTCGCGCGATTCGCCAAAACGCGCGATCCGCTTCAAACCTTCTGAGCAGTTTGGGTATCCCATTCACTGTACGAAAGGGAGACCCAAACGACCGATGACGGCAGTGGCCTGACCCGAACCAGTTCAGGCTGTACCGGCGACTTCCGCCGATCCGGACGTCGGCCTTGCGGCCGCCGGGGATCGACGCGCCTTCGAGCGGCTGTACCGTCTGCAC
>JBDTXZ010000306.1:0-5330 GCA_040005935.1 bacterium
ACTCAGTGAAGACGCTTTACGCAATCTCACCGAGGAGTACAAGTCGCTGATAAGAGCGACCATCGGACGCGACTTTCCCACCGATCCCGTCGAACAGCTCTGGGGCGCCATCGAAGCCGTCTGGAAATCGTGGACGCTCAAGAAGGCCGTCGACTACCGCCGCCATGCCAACATCCCGGACACGCTCGGCACGGCCGTGAACATCGTGAGCATGGTGTTCGGTAATCTCGGAGATGATTCGGGCACGGGCGTCGCGTTTACGCGCAATCCAAGCACGGGCGAGCGAACGTTTTACGGGGAGTTCCTCGTCAACGCGCAGGGCGAAGACGTCGTGGCCGGTATTCGCACGCCGCTCGACATCAACGCCATGGCGCAGCAACTCCCATCGGCGTATGAGGAGCTCCTCGCGACGCAGGACAAGCTCGAGCAGCATTACGGCGACATGCAGGACATCGAGTTCACCGTCGAGCGCGGCAAGCTGTACCTGTTGCAAACGCGCACGGGAAAACGGACATCAGCCGCAGCGGTGCGGATTGCGACGGAAATGGTGTCTGAAGGCATGATCGACCAGCGCAAAGCCGTGCTGCGAGTGCCTGCGGATCAGCTCGAGCAACTCCTCCACCCCGTCATCGACCCGAGCGTTCGCGCGAAGGCGATCGCGACTGGACTGCCCGCGAGCCCCGGTGCCGCGAGCGGCCGAGCGGTGTTCGATGCGGACGAAGCGGTGCGCCGTGCCGCCGACGGTGACGCCGTCATCCTGATACGAGAAGAGACCACGCCGGAGGATTTTCACGGCTTGGTCGCCGCGCGTGCGGTGCTCACGTCGCGAGGCGGCATGACGAGCCACGCCGCGGTTGTTGCGCGGGGAATGGGCAAATGCGCCGTCGTTGGCTGCCATGAGATGGTTGTCGATCATGTGCGCCGCGCGTGTCGAATGAACGGCGTCGACGTCAACGAGGGCGACTGGCTTACCCTCGACGGCGCCACCGGCAAGGTGTACTCCGGCGATTTGCCAACAACGCCGAGTGAGGTGGTGCAAGTGACGCGCGGGATGCGTGCGCCCGCCAGTGCGCCCGCATTTCAGTCGTTCAATCGCCTGATGGGTTGGGCGGACGAAGTGCGCACGCTGCGAGTACGCGCCAACGCGGATACGCCGCACGATGCACGGATTGCGCGCGCATTCGGTGCTGAGGGTATTGGGCTGTGTCGTACCGAGCACATGTTCTTCGAAGGCGATCGAATTACCGCGATGCGCGAGATGATCGTGGCGCGCGACGAAAGCGGCCGCCGGCGCGCGTTGGCGAAGCTGTTGCCCATGCAGCGCCAGGATTTCGAGGGGATTTTCGAGGCGATGGCGGGCCTGCCGGTGACCATTCGCCTTCTCGACCCGCCGCTTCACGAGTTCCTCCCGCACGGCGGCGAAGAGTCCAAGCTCCTCGCCAGGACGCTCGGTGTCACACGAGCGGAGCTTGCGCACGTCGTCGAAACGCTGCGCGAGACGAACCCGATGCTCGGCCATCGGGGCTGCCGGCTGGGCATCAGCTATCCGGAAATCACGGAGATGCAGGGCCGCGCCATTTTCGAAGCTGCGCTCAAGGCGAAACGAAGAGGAGTCGACGTACGTCCTGAAATCATGATTCCACTGGTCTCGGACTACCGCGAGTTCGACAACCAGCGTGCCATACTGCTGGAGACCTACCGCCAGGTGGTTGGGGCCATGGGAGAAGAGCTGGAATACAGCATCGGCACGATGATCGAGCTGCCGCGAGCCGCACTGACAGCGGACGAGATTGCTCGAACGGCTGAATTCTTCTCTTTCGGGACGAACGACCTGACCCAGACGACCTACGGGCTGAGTCGAGACGATGCCGGCCGTTTTTTGCCCAGCTATGTGGAGCGGGGTATTTTTCCAGATGACCCCTTCCAAGTCCTTGACCAATTTGGGGTTGGGCAGCTAATTACGCTCGCGGTCGCCGCGGGACGTCGCGTGCGGCCTCAATTGAAGGTAGGAATCTGCGGAGAGCACGGAGGGGAGCCCAGGAGCGTGAAATTCTGCCACGCGATTGGGCTCGATTATGTCTCCTGCTCTCCGTATCGCGTTCCCATCGCCCGTCTAGCCGCTGCGCATGCCGCTCTTGAACCCACCGTCCAGTAGCGCCGCATTGAAGCGCCGACCGGCGCTCCCGAACCTCCCGAACCTGCCGCTGACGCGCGATGAGCGTACGCTGCGCATCGCGCTTGTCACGGAGTACTACTATCCCCATTTGGGAGGGGTGTGCGAGCACGTCCATTTCTTTGCTCGCGAGGCGCGTCGCCGCGGGCATCACGTGGACATCATCACCTCCAACCTTGCTGGGGCGGAGGAGCAGCCCAACGTCATTCGGATTGGCCGAAGCCAACCCGTGTACGCGAACGGATCACAGGCGCGCATCACGATCGGGTTGGGGCTGCGTCGCGAGATGCGACGCGTGCTCCGTGAAGGGAAATACGACGTGGTACACGTCCATTCCCCGCTGACCCCGGTTCTGCCAATTCTGGCCATCGAAGAGGCCGATTGCCCGGTCGTCGGGACGTTCCACACGTACTTCGACAAATCCAAGGGCTACAAGGTGTTCAACCGCTTCTTCCAGAACCGGCTCGACATGCTGAGTGCCGCCATTTGTGTTTCGCACTCGACGACGGTCGCACTGGAGCGGTATTTCAAGGCACCGTGGCAGATCATCCCGAATGGTATCGACACCGATGTCTTCCATCCGAGCGTTGCGGCACCGCCGGCCATTCGTAAGGACGTCCCGTCCATCCTCTTTCTTGGGCGATTTGATCCCAGAAATGGACTAACGACCCTCATCGAGTCGTTCCGCAAGGTGAAGGGCCGACGCCGACAGGCCCAACTCGTCGTCGTCGGGGACGGTCCGCTTCGCGAGCACTACTACAAGCAGGCACAGGGCGACCAGGATATCACGTTCGTGGGTGCCGTACTCGAGGGCAGACCGAGTTACTACGCCCACAGCTCCATTTATGCGTGCCCGACGACGAAAGCGTCATTCGGCATCACGCTGCTGGAGTCCATGGCGTGTGAAACACCGATTGTGTGCTCGGACATCCTTGGTTTCCAGGACGTCGTGGTGAATGGACGCGAGGCCCTGATGACGCCGTGTGGCGACCGCGATGCGCTGGCTGACGCACTTGTCCAACTGCTCGACGACGAAGGGCTCCGCATCCAGTTGGGGACCACCGGGCGCTACGAAAGCATGAAGTACAGCTGGCCGCGCGTGACGTCGCAGGTGTTCGACGTCTATCACACCGTGATGGGACGAGTCGCTATCTCCGTATGATCGGAGCGGCCTTGGCCGGCCTTGCCGTTGCGGGCCTCGGCGCGCATGGCACCTGGCATCGCAACTCGTGGGTTTTTGGACCGGTGCTCAATCGCCTGCCTGGCTCCGACAACGTCGTCAGCATCACCTTCGACGATGGTCCGAACCCGGACGCGACACCTCGGATTCTCGACGTCCTTCGGCATGAGGGCGTGCATGCCACATTCTTCGTGCTGGGTCGGCACGCGGATCGTTGGCCGCACCTTGTTCGCCGAATGGCCGACGAAGGGCACCAACTTGGCAACCACGGCTACTTCCATCGAAAGCTGCATCGTCGCACACCAAGCTACGTGCGGGACGATCTGACGCGTGGCGCCGACGCCATCGCGCGCGCGTCCGGAGTACGGCCGGCCGTATTCCGCGCACCCCACGGCTTTCGAAGTCCTTGGGTCACCCCAATCGCGCGATCGCTCGGAGAACGCACCATTGGTTGGTCGCTCGGCGTGTGGGATTCGGCGCGACCTGGCGCCGATGAGATCGTCAAGCGGTCCCTCGGTGGTCTGCGTGCGGGTTCTATCTTGCTTTTACACGATGGCGATGGGTACGATGCGAATGGAGATCGCACGCAAACTGCAGAGGCCCTGCCCCGGATCATCGAGGGGCTTCGGGCGCGCGGGTTTCGATTCGTGACGCTGCCCAACTAAAACCGGTACCGCATGAATCAAAAGGTCTCGCACGCGCTTCGCCTCGGGCTCACCCTGCTCATCCTGGTGATGCTCATCATCTTCGCGACGAAGGTGAACTGGCATGATATCGGGCGGAGCATCCGCGAAGCATCGCTTTCGATGCTCCTCGCCGCTGCGCTCGTGAACATCCTGTCCATTGTCGTGAAGGCGGTGCGCTGGTGGGTGTTTCTCCGCCCCATCGGAGCAACATCATTGCCGCTCGCGCTCCGTGCGACGTTTGCTGGCGCGGGCCTCAACAACGTGCTGGTGGCGAATGGCGGTGAAGCGGCGCGCGTCGTCTTCGTCTCGCGCAGTGCGCACATCACGAGCGCGCGCGTGGTGGCGACGCTCGCGCTCGAGCGGTTGTTCGAACTCGTTGGCTACGTCGTGTTGCTGTCATTGGCTGCGACGTTCCTGGACCTTCCGCATGCGGTCGAGCGTGTGAAGCCGTTCGCGATTGGCTTGTTGGTCTTGATGGGTGTGTTGCTCGCGTGGTTGTTGCGGCGACCGGATGTCGTCGAGGCGGTGGCGGGACCGAAGCCCGCGACCTGGCAAGGGCGGCTCAAGCAGTACGGCTCGCGTTTCATTGGGACCATTGCGACGGTGTCGAGTGGTCCGCGGTTCATCGCGGCGCTGTTGCTCAGCGTGGTCGCGTGGGGGCTGCAAGTGGCGACGTATCAGATGACGGCGCGCGCCGCCCATTTTCCCATGACAACCGTTGCGACGATCGCCGCCCTGCTCCTCGTGAATCTTGGCTTCCTGTTTCGGTTGACGCCTGGCAACGTGGGTGTCTTTCAGACCGCCTATGCTGCCGCCGCGGTCGCTTTTGGTCTCGACAGGAATCAGGCGATCGCGGTGGCGCTCCTGATTCAAGCGCAGCAGATCCTTCCCGTCACGGCACTCGGCGTCGCGCTCGCGCCGGAGTTCATCTTCAAGGCGCAGAAGCGTCGCGCGGCGGATGCGGCCGGTGAACTCCCAAGCGCGTCGCGCGAGAAGCGAGACAGCACGGTCTAGCGCCATGTCATCCCGCAGGGGCGAAGCGAGTGTCGGGATCTGCTATCGTTGCCCTGTGGCGTTCTACGTCCCCGCGGAACCTCGAAGCGTACTGTCGGTGTCGCTCAGGATGACAGTAGGGCAGCGTCGTGAAAGGCGTCGCGACGACGCACAAGGTAGAAGATCAGCGCTGCGGTAAAGACGACGGACATTACGGCGATCCACTTGTACATCGCACTGATGTCAGGCATCGACTGCGGGGCAACGCCATACGTCACGAGCTTCTCATACGCGACCA
>JBDTXZ010000307.1:0-5314 GCA_040005935.1 bacterium
GCGCGTCGTTGAAGCCCGGCATGAGCATTCGGCCGCGGAGGTCGATCGTGCGTGCGGCGTTGTATCGCTTGACCAGACTCTCGTTGCCCACCGCGACGATCACGCCATCGCGAATGACCACCGCCGTTGCGACATGATTACCGGCATCCAGCGTAACCACCTTGCCGTGATGCAGGATGAGATCTGCTGGTTCCGCTGCTTGCAGCGCGCCGGCAGCATCAGCGGCGACACATTGCAACGTGGTGACAGCGAACAGAATCCTGCTGAGCATGAGCATGCGGCGGAAGTTCCGGACGTGTCTGGCCGTCCGCCAGAGCGCGGCGGTCAATCTACCGGAGCGATCTGCGCCCGCAGCGCACTTGCATCGAGCTGGAGCTATTTCGTCCACACTGAAACCACGCCGCAGTAGTTCGCGCCCGTATACTCAGCTGGAATCTCGGTCGCCCCGTTGTACACCTCCATGGCAATCACGTCGGCGACGAGAAGATCCCCCAGTACCGCTTCCGCAGCCTGCGTCAACGTTTGCTCATTGCCGTTCAACCAGACTCCAATCCGGTCGCCAGGAGCCAGAAACTTCGCGCTGATTCTGCGCTGGGTGCATTTTGACATCGAGAGCCCCAGGATCGTGTTGCTGTATTTCATCTTGACGGTCACTCCAGGTGCACGTGAGAGTGCGTCGCCGATTGAGCTGGAACTCGATATGTCCTTGCCGACCATGAAGAATCCACGTCCCTGCGCGCGACGGGCCAGCAGCTCGTCGTAACGCCATGAGGCCAGCTCGGCCGGCACGCCAACTCCGCGAACGATTCGTGCCGAGAGGAGTTGGACAGCCTTGAGACGAGGCTCCCAGTTGATCGCGCTGTCACCGCTCGCGCTCGTCGTGCGAAACGCCGGCGTGTGTCCTATCGCCCGTGCCGTCAGCACGATCGCGCTCGCCGCGGTGTGAACGACAAACTCAAAGTGACCAGTCGAGTCGGTGCGCGTTTCCCCGTCGCCGGGAGTGGCGATGATCTGCGCGCCGGAAATAGAGATGCCCTTGTCATCACGCACCACTCCGCGGACCATCACCGATCGCTTCGCGTCGGGCGTCATCGTGCTCGCGACCGGGGAGAGAGCGGCGCTGCTCAACGACGCGCTCAAGTCGAAGACATCCACGGTTTGCTTCAACCCATCCGTCGCCATGATCATCGTCGGAGCAAGCAGATGCTCCTCGTTTACATCCCACTTGAATGACAGTTGCCGATGCCGATCGCAGTCGGCGCCTTTACAGATCATTTCTGTGGCGCCGAACAGCGCGCGACCCGCAGCAAACGGAATAGCAACGCGCAGTTCCGTGTACCGGTCTGTTGAATCCGGGACGTCAACGAACGTCACGAGCGTGATGGCCGTCGGCTCCCGCAGCAATTCTGGAGGCTGCCCCGCTCCACCCCGAAGCCGCAGCGCGATGCTTTTCAGAAACGACATGCTGAGACTCGCTAGCCGCGCGCGCGCTTCCGCGCTTGCAGCCGAGTCGGAGAGAGTGAGTTGCGACGGATGGGCCATGTCGGCGCCATAGCTGCTCGCACACGGCGCGATCACGAGCGCGTCACAACTACGCGCATCTCGGATCGCAAGCGAGACCGCAAGAGCAAGCTGGCTTAGACGCCATTCGCGCTCGTCGGCCGACTTTCCTTGTGCGCTCGGTCCAATGCCGCGTTCGAGTAGCACGTCCCGCGCATCGCTCGCGCGCGCCTCGCGCAGGGCGCCAACATACCCGAGCGCATTCACACGAACATGACGCGCGTTGGCGCTCGCGTCGCGCGCCCAACAGGCGCGTCCTAAGGAATCACTCCACGCCTCACGCGACGCGCCAGCATCTCCATCCATTTCCACCAGCGCGGACGCAATTGCGTGCTTCGATACTGCATCGCGTACTGTCACGCAGTCCGATTGCTGCGCGCTCGCGGTGGTCGCAATGCCGACGGTACCGACGGCGAACAGCAGGTGAATTCCGGAGCGCATAGGTTCTCCGTGCTTGCAACTTGGCGTTTGGACGCAAATTCTTGTGCAACAAGGTATGCGCGACTCTTCCCGTTCACGCTAGCGAAACGTGACGACACCGGCGAGGAGGCTGAGTAGCCGTGGCATGTGAGGTTCCGCTGGCAAGGTGGATCGAGCCAGGCTCTGGTGCCGCGATCCTCGAAGGGTTCAGGGGGCCCGGGTCAAAATGTGTCGCCTCCCAGCGTCTGTCCACGACAACGCATCGCGGTCACTTGACGATATGCAATCGGTTGCAGATGGTTGGACGTCGCCCTTCTTCCTCCCCATACAGGCAGGACTCCGTGATCGAGACCCACCGCGCCGCTCGCGTGATCCGTGTATTCCTTGCCCTCTCCCTCGTCGGCACTGCCGCCCTCGCTCAGGCCCCGCGCGCCGATACCCTCCACCTCGCCGGGCTCGCCCGACCCGTGGAGGTGCTCCGCGACCACTGGGGCATTTCACACATCTACGCGACAAACGAGCACGACCTGTTCTTCACCCAGGGGTATACGGCCGCCCGCGATCGCGCCTTCCAGTTCGAGATGTGGCGCCGACAGGCGACGGGCACGATGTCCGAAGTCATCGGCCGGCGTGAACTCGCGCGAGACCAGGGTGCGCGCCTCTTCAAGTACCGCGGCAGCCTGTCAGCCGAACTCGCACGGTATCACCCGCACGGCGCCGCCATCGTTGGCGCCTTCGTGGAGGGCATCAACGCGTACGTCGACGAAGCAGCGCACAACCCCGCGCTGATTCCGGCCGAGTTACGAATGCTCGGCATCACGCCCGGACGCTGGACTCCCGACGTCGTCATCTCGCGGCACCAGGGGCTGCTCGGAAATATCGACGAAGAACTCGCGTACGGGCGCTTCGTCGCGCACCACGGCGCGGCGCTACTCCAGAAAGTCGAATGGTTCCATCCGGGCCCCGCCCCGAAGCTCGAGCTCGATCCCGTCATCGATAAAGCCGGTCTCGACGAACCCATCCTCGCCCTGTACGACGCCTTTCGCGCGCCCATGCGCTTCCAGGCGTCGGACATCAAGATGGCCTGGCGCGGCGACACCGCTAACGCCCGGCGCCTCGCCTCGCTCGACTCGGTGGCGGACGAAACCCTGCGATGGACACAGCGGCGCGACATCGGCAGCAACAACTGGGTCGTGAGCGGCAAGCATACGTTGAGTGGCCATGCGTTGATGGCCAACGATCCGCATCGTGCCGTTGCCGCACCATCGCTGCGCTACTTCGTGCACCTCAACGCGCCCGGCTGGAACGTCATCGGTGGCGGAGAGCCGGTGATTCCCGGCGTGTCCATCGGGCACAACGAACACGGGGCGTGGGGACTTACCGTCTTCGAGACCGACGGTGAGGATCTCTACGTCTACAAGACGAATCCGGGCAACCACGGGCAGTATCAATACAAGGGTGCGTGGGAAGCGATGCGCACCCTGCGCGAGTCGATTCCCGTGAAGGGTGAGTCACCCGTGACCGTCGCGCTCAGGTACACGCGTCACGGCCCCGTGGTCTACGAAGACACGCTCCGTCACCTCGCGTACGCCGTGCGCGCCGCGTGGACGGAACCCGGTGGTGCACCATACCTGGCGTCGCTGCGGATGGACCAGGCAACCACCTGGGACGAGTTCCGCGCCGCGTGCAGCTACAGCAACATCCCCGGCGAGAACATGGCGTGGGCCGACATACGCGGCAACATCGGCTGGCAATCGGTTGGCATCGCGCCGATTCGCCCGAACTCGAGCGGCCTCGTGCCCGTGGCCGGCGACGGACGCTACGACTGGGCCGGCTACCTCCCCATCCTCGAGAAGCCGCACGCGTACAACCCGCCGGAGGGCTTCATCGCAACGGCCAACAACAACCTCGCCCCCGACGACTATCCGCATCGCAACGCCATCGGCTGGGAATGGGCTGACCCCTATCGCGCCGCGCGGATCGCCGAGGTGCTCGGCTCGGGACGCCGCGTTTCGCTGATGGACATGATGCAGTTGCAGACCGACTACACGTCGATCCCCGCGCGACAGCTCGTGCCGCTGCTCTCCGCGCTGTCGTCCCCCAATCCCGCCGTCGAGCGCGCGCGCGTGGCACTCGTGCCGTGGAATCATGTCCTGGACAGGAACTCGGTACCTGGGGGCATCTACGAGGCGTGGTATCGCGCGCTCTCGGACAACGTGCGAAATACCGTGGTGCCTGCGCCCGCGCGTGCCATGGTGCCGTACCTCTCCGCCCATCGCCTGGTGGAATGGCTCACGTCGCCCGGCGGTGACTTCGGCGTCAACCCGCTCGCAAAGCGCGACTCAATCCTGATGGCGAGCCTCTCCACCGCGGTCGCCGATCTTACCGCGCGATATGGTGCCGACATGTCAGGCTGGGCGTGGGGCAACTATCACAGCGTCTCGCTCAAGCATCCGATGAGCGCGGCATTCAATGCCGAACAAAGATCACGCTTCGAGGTGGGGCCGTGGCCGCGCGGCGGCGACGGCAACACGGTGGGTTCCACGGGGGGTGGAGAGAACCAGCTCTCGGGTGCCTCGTTTCGCATGATCGTCGAAGCAGGCGACTGGGATGGTGCCTTGGGCACCAACACACCGGGCCAGTCTGGCGACGTGAACAGCGCGCACTACCGCGACCTGTTCGAGCTCTGGAAAAACGATCGCTACTTTCCCGTGAAGTTTACGCGCACCGCCGTTGACGGGGTCACGGAGTCGCACGTCATTCTTGCCCCTGCCACGCGCGCGCAATGACCGGCCGCCTTCCGCCCCGCCAGCGGATAGGCCTTCCGAATCTACCCTCCTGAGATCGCGTAGCCTCAACCGTGCACGGCAAGAAGGCGCGAGGACAGTATGTCATCGCGCCTTCTCCATGTGACCACACTCGCCGTACGGAACGAACTCAAACCGCCTTTGCATGCTCCGTGACGACGCGCACGACATTGTCCACCACCTGAAGAAACCCGCCCTCAACGTTGAACCGCTTGCCCTCGCCACCGAGCCTCAGCTCGCCAGTCCCGAGCAGTGTCACCATCGGCGCGTGGCCGGTGAGAATACCGACCTGGCCATCGAACGCCGGGGCGACGACGGAATCGGTAGTGCCTTCGAACAACACGGCTTCCGGTGAGATGACCGAGACGGTGAGCATCAGGATCAACCCTGCATCTTCTGGGCGTTGGCGACGACGTCGTCAATGCCACCAGCCATGAAGAACGCCTGCTCGGGCAGATGATCGAACTCGCCGGCGACGAGACGCTCGAAGCTCGAGATCGTCTCCTCCAGCTTCACGTACTTGCCCG
>JBDTXZ010000308.1:0-5307 GCA_040005935.1 bacterium
CGCCTTGGTGGTGATGTCGTCGAATCGCATCTGACCCTTGTTCAGGTAGAGGCGACTGGACACCATGTTGCCGGCAAAGAATATATCTGGCAGTCCATCGTTGTCGATGTCGCCGACCGCGACTCCCGCTCCGTTGTAGAGGTAGACGTCAGTCTGGATATTCACTGAATCACCGGCAGTGACCGTGTTCGCGAAGTCCACTCCCGTCTCACGCGGTGTCAGGAGCGTGAAGAGCGGACGTTCGCCTGTTTTGCCACACGCGCCGCACAGGGAGACGAGAACCAGGGCGACGCGAACAGAATGACGCATGAGGGCGAAGTGGATAGCGTGAGGCGGCGTCACGGTTTCGGCTTCGTTGCCTTTCCGTGCGTGCTTTCGAGGATGAGTATCGTTGGCGCGCCGGGCTGGTGCCAGCGCGCTTTAGCGCTTTGGTCGCCCTGCGTATTCATTTGCGAGAACGAACCCAGGACGATGTCTACACTCCCGTTGCCGCGGAGATCGCCCGCATCCATCGTGAGCCAACGGCCCCTGTCCGCTTCAGCAAACGTCCACGCCTTGAATTGCAGGCCCCCGACGTTCTCGAGGTACACGAAGGAGAGCGGGTTCCCCGACGCATAATCCGGGAAGAACGAAATTGCTGCGATGTCGATGTCCCCGTCGCCATCAAAGTCACGCGCGATCGCCTTGTACGCGCCAGGCATGGGGAAGAAATACTTCTCGCCGTAATGTCCGCGCCCGTCGTTGAGGAAGATGCGAATGCCATGATAGGGCTTGACCGGACCCGGAAAGTCGCCCGCATCGCCATTCGTATAAATGATGTCGGAGTGCCCGTCGCCGTTCATGTCGACGACCTGCATCGATGTGGATCCGTAGGATGGTGGAAAGCGCAGCAGCCTCTCCATCTCGAAAGTGCCACCACCTCGCCCGTGAAAGAGCGATATGCCCTCGTCGCCCTGCGCGGTGAGCGCGAGTATGTCGAGCTTCCCGTCGCAGTCCAGGTCGCGCACGAGCGTCGTGATGGCGCCTGGCTGTGACGTCAACAGATGCTGGCGGCTCCGTCCATCCGGGAGACGCTCGTACCATGCGAGATGTCCGGTGAGATTGCCGAACTCGCTGACGAGCACGTCCTCGACGCCGTCGCCGCTGAGGTCAGCCCACGTGCCAAACACCGGCCGCTGAAGATCGTCGACCTCCCACGCCACAGTCGGATTGCGCCCCTCACGCCACGACGGGATGAGGGCCACGGCCCCGCGCGGCTCGTCGGACGGGGGGAGCTGTCCGATAAAGACGGCGCGCACGGTGTCCCCAGAAGTCTGGATACCGGACAGGGGCGAATGTAGCCTCAGCCCGCTGAGTAAGTGGCCCGTGTGGTCCAGAATATTGAGCGAGCTTGCCCCGAAGGTTGCGTCGCCCACATAGATCCGCCTCTGTAGGGAGTCGATTTGCAGCAGGGTCACTGTCGGGCTTGCAATGTGAAAATCCGGCGTGCGAATGCGAAAGCCAGGAATGCCGACAGCAACGGGCGGGATGGCCGGCGCAGGCAAGTGCGCTGGAGCTGCATGGAGGTAGTACGCCGCAATGCGATCCCACTCGGCGCGGGTGATGATCGCGGAATCCGGAAACACCCCAGCGGCGCGAATGAGCGCTCCGCCGCTTCCTCCTTCGAGATGCTCCTCATCCGCCGCCGCGCCGATACCGCGAATCCCTAGTCGCCGAGCCATTCTCGGCAGTACAAAGCGTTGCCATGAGGCGCTGTCGAGCAGCGCGGGCGCTGGAAGCACATGACAGGACTGACAGTACCGCTCGGCCAACTGTTCTCCTGATCCGGAGGAGCTCGCATCGTTTCCGCGACACGCACTCACTGCAAGGGCGAGCGGCACGAACCAACGGCGGCCGGCCGTCCTCGCAGCGACGCGACTCCAGAAATGCATGTATGAGGGCCTCGTCATTCGTGGGAAGAAGTGCAGGTCCTTCGCGTCGCTCAGGGCGACAGCGAGGATCTCGCGCCAGCGATGCACAACGCAGACATACATCGCGTGACAAAGCGCTGTCAAACGAGCGAACCCACTGGCCCCCGCGAGACGGGACTCGTAGTATTTTTTCGCATGACCCAACAGCTGCCCATATCGCGCGTTGTCAACCTGATTGCGGACTCGTCGCAACGACTCTGGTCCGTTGACCAATCCGAAGCCACACGCTGGCTGCTCGCCGGCGACACCGATGCACTCCTCGGGCTCGATGGTTCGTTTGCGCTCGCGGCGCAGGATGGCGAGCGTGTCGTGCTGGCGCGAAGCCTCGACCGTCCGATGCGATACTTTCTCGCGAAGGCAACCGACGGGCCGGTGCTGATCGTCGCCGACAGAATCGGCGATATCGCCGAAGAGCTGGCGAAGCGTGGGTGGTCGGGACAATTCCATCCGAGCTATACGCGGATGGTGCCCGCGCACCACATCACCACGCTGCGCCTGGTGGGATGCCCGGACCCCAATCCGGTGCACCGCCGCTTCTTCGACCCGCCGCGCGGCACACTCGGCACGGATCTCGACATCATTGGCCGTCAATACATCGAGGCCGTGTATGGCGAACTCCGGAAGTGGCTCGTGGCCCAACGGCCCGCGGCGCCAATCGGTGTTCCATTCTCCGGTGGCATCGACAGCGGCGCGATGCTGTTGTGCCTGAACAAGCTGCTGCTCGATGAGGGACAGTCACCCGCGCGGCTGAAGGCGTTCACCCTTTCTGTCGATGGGGGTGGAGACGATGCCATGCAGGCGCACGAATTCCTGCGTCGTACCAATCTCGAAATGCTTGGGGAGATTGTCGATGTCTCCTCGAGCGCGGTGGATCCGTTGCACGCCATAGCCGTCATCGAGGACTACAAGCCGCTCGACGTCGAATGCGCGGCGGTGAACCTCAGCCTCCTCGCTGGCATTCGCGAGCGCTATCCGGATTGGAAGCTCCTCGTGGATGGCGACGGTGGCGACGAGAACCTCAAGGACTATCCGATCGAGGAGAATCACGAGCTGACCATTCGCAGCGTCGTCAACAACCGCATGCTCTATCAGGAGGGCTGGGGAGTCGAGTCCATAAAGCACTCGTTGACGTATTCGGGTGGCTACAGTCGCGGCTGTGTGCGCAGCTATGCCTGCGCGCACGAATACGGATTCGCGGCCTTCAGCCCATACACGCGTCCATCCGTCATCGCGGTTGCCGAGGCCATTCCGTTCGCCGAGTTGACGCAGGGGTCGCATGAGCGATTGTACGCGCTGAAGGGCGAGATCGTATCGCGCGGTGTTCGTGCGGTGCTGGGCGTCGAAATGCCGGTCTTTCCCAAGCGACGTTTCCAGCATGGGTCGGTGGCAGCAAGCGAGACCGATCGCCTCTTTCCCGACGACGAGGCGCGATATCGCAGTCACTTCCAAACGCTGCATGCAACCGCAGTGTGAACACGTCAGCTCATTCGACGAGTGCGGGACGAACGGCCGATAAGCGAATTCGGGGGCTTCGTCCACCGAAGGGACATGTTGATCCGCATCGTGCGCACGGTGTGCTCCACGAAAGTGAGCGTCGGCCGAGCGGACAGATGGAGCGCGCGCTCACGGTTTTTCTTGCGGGTGCCGAGTGTCCGTTCACGTGCTCGTTCTGCGATTTGTGGCGGTTTACGATCGACGGCCCATCGCCACCGGGCGCGTTGACCAGGCAACTCGCGAGAGTGCTCGAGGAGTTGGAGGCCCCGGTGCCGGATCGGCTCAAGCTCTACAATGCGAGCAATTTCTTCGAGCGTCGCGCGGTTCCGTTGGAGGACGTCCATGGAATCACCAGGCTCACGACGACGTTTCGGGCGGTGACCGTCGAGTCGCATGCGAATACCATCGGTGCGTCCACGCTCGAGTTTGCGCAGCGGATTTCCGGACGTCTCGAAGTTGCTGTTGGGCTGGAGACGATCCACCCGGTCGCGATGAAGCATCTCAACAAGCGTCTTGATCTCAGGCGATTCGATCAGGCAGCGAGCTTGTTGTTGGAAAATGCCATTGATCTGCGTGTGTTCGTGTTGCTCGGTGCGCCGTTGGTGCCGGCGGACGAAAGCGTGGAGTGGACCGTGCGCACCGTGCAACATGCGGTGGAATGCGGTGCGTCTGTTGTGTCGATCATTCCTGTGCGCGGCGGAAATGGGGAGCTGGAGCGATTGCAAGCGCTTGGCCAATTCGTACCGCCGACGTTGCAGCAGCTCGAGGAGTCGCTCGATCGGTGCATGCAGTTTACGGGCTCCGTCGTGACCGCCGATGTGTGGGACGCCGAGCTGCTTCCAGCGTGCGAGCAGTGCCGTCGTGCGCGCATTGATCGGCTTCGTCGGCTGAATCTTTCGGGCAAGGCGGAGCCACGGGTCGCATGCAGCGTGTGCGCCGCGGCATGAAGGCGTCGTGCGAAGTAGTGATTGTTGGCAGTGGCTTCGCGGGTTCGCTGCTGGCACGCGTGCTCGCGGTGCTTGGGTATGACGTCGCGCTGCTCGAGCGCGGTACGCATCCGCGCTTTGCGATTGGTGAGTCGTCGACGCCATTGGCGAATCTGTCACTAGAGCGACTCGGTATTCGATACGGTTTGGCCGACTGCTACAGGCTGGCCACACATGGTCGTTGGCTCGCGCACTTTCCTGAGCTTCAGCGTGGACTCAAGCGCGGCTTTACGTACTACCGGCATCATCCCGGCGAAGCGTTCGCGAATCGAGGGCTCGAGTCGGAACGGCTGCTGGTGGCGGCCAGCCCGACCGACGCAGTCGCTGACTCGCATTGGCTGCGTGCAGACATCGATCACCACTTTGTGCGCGAGGCGGTTGCGGCTGGAGTGGACTATCGCGACCGCGTCGACGTGACGACTGCGGACTTTGCGCTGAATTCCGTGCAGCTTGGAGGCACTCACGACGGAACGCCGTTCGAGCTACGCGCGCACTTTGTCATCGATGCATCCGGTCCTGGTGGTTTTCTCGCGCGACAACTCGCGATTCCCTCGGGATTGGAGCGCACGGAAACTCGCTCGGCAATGCTATTCAGCCATTTCAGCGGCGTGCGGCTGATGCAGGACGTGGTCCCTGGCTTGCCCGTCGGTCCGTATCCTGACGATTGGGCAGCGGTGCATCACGTGATCGACGAGGGGTGGATGTATTCCCTTCGTTTCGATGATGGAGTCACGAGTGCGGGTTTCTTGCTTGCTGGTCAGGGCGACCAGCGCCATGACGTGGACGCAGCGGGATTGTGGCGCACGTTGCTCGACAGGTATCCGACGTTGGCGGCCGCGTTTCGTGACGCGACACCG
>JBDTXZ010000309.1:0-5269 GCA_040005935.1 bacterium
AGAATCTTCTTGAGCGTATACCGATGCGCTCCACCCGTGCCAACCACGAACTGCCGAACTCCGTTCACCGAATCCGGATTGCCGTCGGGATCGAGTGGCGCAAACCGCTCGTACAGGTGATCGTGGCCCGCGATGGCCACACTCACGCCGTACGCCGCGAAGGCACGCCAGAACGGGACGAGACTGTCGCGCTCCTCGTGTGGTCCCGAGCTGAATCGCGGGTGATGCATATAGGCCACTGTGCAGTGGCCGACATGAGCGGCCAGGTCGCTGCGCAACCACTGTTCCTGCGGCGACCCGGTGCCGATGAGAATGTTGGTGTTCAGCGAAATCACGTGCCAGGTACCAAGGTCGTAGCTGTAGTAGCCGCCGGGCTGAGGCCCCGCCTGGTCGCCAAAGTATTCGAAGTAGGACCGCGCTCCGTCGTCATCGTATTCGTGATTGCCTGGCGACGGGCGGATGCGCGCGCGATGGCGGCCCCACGTGGGAGCGAAGCAGCTGATCATCGGGTGGGGATTCTTCTTCGTCTGATACGCCACGTCACCCGCAATGAAGATCGTGCCGCGAATGGAGTCGAGCAGCGCTGCCGTCTGCTCTGCGCCATCCGATTTACAATCAGCGATGTCGCCCGCGCCTACGAGGACGGGAACGGTGTCGCGCTGCATGGCGAGTTCGACGGAGTCGCGATTGGCTTCACCTCGACGACATGCGGTAAGTGCGACAAGCGCGATGAGCGCGCGTCGTGCTGGGATCAGGTGTCTCATCATAGCGACGGTAGATTCCACCGCGTGCGCAGCCGCTCGTACTCGGCGAGAGGGAGTTGCACGAGGGCTGGACGTCGCGCGCTATCGAGCCAGCGCATCAGCGTTTCGAGCTCGCCCGCATCGAGTGCGGTGCAACCGGCCGTCGTCGACGCAGGGCCGCCCCAGATGTGGAGGAAGATGCACGATCCGCGACCGGGAGTTGGAGGCGCCGCGTTGTAGCCGACAATGACGCCGAGTCGATATTGACCGATCTGGCGCATGTGTTCGGCGCTGTTCCAGTCGATGCGCGGCACGGTTGAGCGATCAACGACGGTGTTGTAGTAGGCGGAGGCTTCGTCGTCCACGCAATCGCTGCCGGGTTGCAGCGCCGCATAGGGCAAGCGCAGCCACGACAGCTCTGCGCGTGGCGCAAAGCCGAACGCGGTGTCGAGCGGAAATGCGCCCGCTGGAGACCGGCCGTCGCCCTCGTGCTTGACCGGTTGCGTCACTGCCGACGCGAGCGCCTGCTCGGCCCACGCGAGTCCGGTGCGGCCAATGACAACGGATACCGACGGTGCTGCCGATTGCCACGGCGCGGTTGCGCTTTCACGCGTGAATCGGCGCAACGTGCCGGTCGTGACATTCCAATCGGGCGTGATCACGACGACGAGTTGCTGCGCGCGTGTCAGTGCGGCTGGGCTGCTGGTCAACGCGTTTGCCCGCTGGGCGGGCGATGCGGTTGTGACGACAGGCGCGCCGGGTGAACACGCCACACTTGCGACGGAAAGGACTACGCCGGCGACCGCAGCGGAATTGAGAAGGAATCGCATTGGCAAGGTTAACGAATTGTCGCGGACTCTGCGCTACGCCGGACTCACGCGATCAGCGTGCGTGTACACCGTCACACGCCCGTCGCGCGCAAAGCCCGCGAGCGCAATGCCCGCCTCGTCTGCCATGCGCACCGCGAGCCCCGTCGGAGCAGAAACCGTTGCAACCAACGATGCGCCAAGCACCGCGGCTTTTTGCACAAGCTCGAAACTGCCGCGACTCGTGAGCACGATGAACCCGGTCGCAGGATCGCTCGGCGAGCGAACCACAGCGCCTACGAGCTTGTCCAGCGCATTGTGTCGGCCTACATCTTCACGAACGAGCGTCACCTCGCCATTCGCATCACTCCATCCAGCGGCGTGCGCGGCCCCAGTCGCATCATTCAGTGGCTGACGTCCCGCGAGTTCACGCATCGCGCGCGAAATCGCTGTCGCCGTAAAGCGCGTGTCGGTGCTGATACGAGGCAATTCACGCAGTACCTGATCGACGTCCTCCAAGCCGCAGATACCGCAGCCCGAACGGCCTGACAGTCTGCGACGTCGCGTCTCGTTTGCGACCGCGACTGACGTCTCCACCTGTAGTTCGATGCCGCGACTATAGCGAACGACATCGACGGTGATTACGGCGTCGGCTCGATCGATCAACCCCTCCGTCAGCGAGAAGCCAATTGCGAAATCCTCGAGATCACTTGGGCTCGCCATCATCACCGCGTGCGAGACGCCGTTATAGACGAACGTGACGGGTGTCTCTTCGGCGACGACCTCATCTACCCCTGACGCCCGTGCGTGTTCGTAGCGCACAGCGCGTACAACAGTCGACGGCGGCGAGTATCCAAGACGATCCATTCGTCATCGTACGAAGTGCCGGCCCCATGCGCAACGCCGTGGACTCCAATCTGCATATATCTCCGCGCAAACTCTTCGTCGCATGGCTGCTCTGCGGTGAAGGCAAGGGTACCGGGCTGGACAGACTACGGGAGCAGATTCAAGAGTGAGGCTTTTCCGCGGCTGGGGGCGCAGCTCGCCAGGTCATGTCGACTTGCGAGCGCCGGATGCGCCCGGCGACATCATCCTCGGCGAATTGTTCGGTACGGATCGACTGGCGCGACATGGGCGCCATCTCGCTCGATCGCAACGAATCGTCGACGTCCCATTCAGCATCCGGCCGCGCGGCAAGGGGCCGCTGCTGTCGCGCCTTGTCGCGACAGAGCGTGTGCTTCGCGAGGTGCACGCGACGCTCGCGCGCGTCGCTGCTGAAGACGTCGAAATCAGCCCCGCCGGCGAATGGTTGCTCGACAATTTCTACGTGGTGCTCGAACAGGTGCAGGAAGTTCGCGCCACGCTGCCGAGCGATTACTACCACGAGCTGCCAAAGCTGGCTGGCCCGGGTCCGTTCTCTGGCTACCCGCGCGTGTATGAAATTGCCATCGAGCTCATTGCGCACACGGATGGCCGTCTCGACAACGCGCTGCTCGAACTGATGGTCGAGCAGTATCAGCGCATCACGCCACTCACCATGGGTGAGCTGTGGGCCATGCCGGCCATGCTCCGCATGGGCTTCCTGGAAAATGTGCGACACATGTCGCTGCGCGCAGCGGCCGACGTCGACGACACCGAGGAAGCGGATCGTTGGGTGACGCGTTTGCTCAATGCGGAAGACCTGGGCGGCAAGCCGCTCGCGCGAGAGCTCGAGGATTTCATCCATTATCCGCCGCGTCTTACGCCGGCATTCCTCACACGCTTCCTCCAGCAGATTCGCAGTCGGCGCGCGGATTTCACGCCGTTGCTGTGGCTCGAGCAGTGGATTGGCGACGAGGTCATGAGCGTCGAGGAAGCCGTGCAGCGCTCGACGCAACACCTCGCGGTTACGCAGCTCGTGATGGCCAACAGCATCGCGAGCCTGCGCAAGGTTGGCAGTATCGACTGGTCGGAATTCGTCGAGACAGCCAGTGCCACCGAATCCGTGCTACGGCGCGATCCTGGCGGCGTGTACGCGCGGATGACCTTCCAGACGCGCGACCGCTATCGCCACGTCGTCGAGCACATTTCGCGGCGCGCAGAAGTCCCGGAGCACGACGTGGCGGAGGCCGCGATCCAGGCAGCCGCGGCAGCGGAACGAGCCCTTGGTGGAAGCGCGCGCGCGGCGCATGTCGGCTATCACCTCATCGACGAGGGACGCAACGCGCTCGAGGCAACACTGGGCTATCGACCCGGCATCCGCGAACGCGCCTATCGCGCCGCGAAGGACGCGCCGAGCCTGGTCTATTTCTGCGGCTTGGCATTGAGCGTTGCGATAGCGCTCGCGCTGCTGCTCGATCCCGTCGAGGGTGCGGTCACGATCGGCGTTCTGGCCGCCGTGCTGCTCGCCATTTCTCCGGCCGCGGACGCAGCGGTCGCAGTCGTGAACCAGCTCGTCACACTGCTCCTTCCACCCGACCGCCTCGCGCGCATGGCCTACAAGGACGGCGTGCCGTCAGCGCACCGCGGCATGGTCGTCGTCCCAATCCTGCTGGGCAGCCCCGACGCGGTGGAGGAGGCGCTCCAACATCTCGAAGCGCAGTACCTGGCGAATCGCGATCCCGAAGTCCGTTTTGCTCTTCTCGGAGATTTTCTCGACGCCAATGCCGAGGTGCAGCCTGGCGATGACGCGATTGCCGGCACGGCCGTGGACGGCGTGCGCACGCTGAACGCGTCATACGCCGCGGACGGCGAAACGGCGAGCGCACCTTTTTACCTGTTTCACCGCCCGCGCCGTCTGAATGCGGCTGACGGCATCTGGATGGGATGGGAACGCAAGCGCGGAAAACTCGTCCAGTTCAATTCCTACCTGCTCGGCAAGGACGACGGCGCATTCTCGATTGTCGAGGGCGATACGGAATGGCTGCACGGAGTGCGGTACGTCATTACCCTCGACTCCGACACTGTATTGCCGCGTGATGCCGCGAAAGCGCTCATCGGCACGATGGCGCATCCGCTCAATCGCGCCGTGTTCGACGAAGAGGCCGGTCGCGTCGTCAAGGGGTACGGCATCCTGCAACCGCGTGTGAGCGTCTCACTCGCGAGCGCGAACGGCACGGCCTACTCTGCCATTTTCGCTGGGCATCCCGGCGTCGATCCGTACACGACCGCTGTGTCCGACGTCTATCAGGACCTGTTCGGCGAAGGGACGTTTACGGGCAAGGGCATTTACGATGTCGCGGTGTTCGCACGGGCGACCGCCGGACGCTTCCCTCCAAACGCGCTGCTGAGTCACGATCTCATCGAAGGGACATTTGCGCGCGCGGGCCTCGTCACCGATATCGAGGTGTTCGACGACTATCCGGCGCGCTATCTGACCGCCACGCGTCGACTGCACAGGTGGATTCGCGGTGACTGGCAGCTCGCACCGTGGCTGTTCGATGAGGTGCCGGGAATCAACGGACGCACGATCAATCCGCTCACCTCGGTGTCGCGGTGGAAGATCGTCGACAACATGCGGCGCAGCATTTCGCACATTGTGTTGTTCGTCTGGCTGATCGCCGGCTGGACAAGCCTGCCCAATGCCGGTGTGTCGTGGGCGCTCTACGTGATGGCCGCCATGGCAGCACCGTGGGCCATTCCACTCGCCGTCGCCATACTTCGGCCGCCACGAGGCGAGTCGTGGGCGCCGTACTATGCCGCACTCCTGCACGATGCATCGCTGTCGGCGCAGCAGTTCGC
>JBDTXZ010000310.1:0-5254 GCA_040005935.1 bacterium
CTTCGTGCACCCTGAAGGTGGCCTCGATCTGTGCAGCGCCTCGTTCCCCGTGAAGCACGGAGACCACCTTGGCCTCGAGGTCCCGCTCCACTGAAAAGAGAATGCCCCGCCCGCACGTGAGTGCGAACGGGGCGTTCTCCGATGATGCCGCAGGTCACACCAGCTTCGGCACGGTGAACGGCGCGCGGTACTGGCGCGTGAGCATCGCATTCGCCTTCGCCGCATCCGGGCCCGTGAACTTCTCGCCCTTGGCATCGATCATCAACGGCATGCCAACCGTCAGCGGCGTCTTGTTCAGGTCCACGTTGTTGGCGTGCAGGTGCTCGATCATCCGGCCATTCGCCTCACTCAGCATGGCGCTCGACTTCACCTTGTCCTGCACCTTGGCCTCGCCCATGCTCGAACCCAGCTGGTGCGAGATGTTGCCGAGGTGGCAGAGTGCGCTCGACACCGCGCCCTCATCGATCGGACCATAGAGGTCGGCGGATTTCCGGCTGCGCACGACGTCGATGAAGTTCTGCATGTGGCGATCCTGCCCCTTGAACTCCTTGATCACCTTGCCGCTCTTGTCGACAGCGCGGGCCGTGGTGTAGCTCGGTACGATCATGCTGCCACCTTCGCAGTCGATGACGTTGCCGATATCGACGCCACGATAGTTGTCCATGCCGCTGCCCTGACCGCCCTGGTTCGCCGCGGGATCGCCGCCGGCGTTCGCGATGCCGGCCTTCATCGGGAGACCGCGCACCTCGAAGATCAGCGGAGCGGTCTTGTAGTCGTGAATGACGATCTGCGTGTTCGCCGTCTGGCCATCATCGACGTACCCGAGTCGGCCGCCGATGCTCAGCGAACGCGTCGGCAGGCCCGGCTCGCCGAGGAACCAGCGCGCGACGTCCATCTGGTGGATGCCCTGGTTGCCGACGTCGCCATTGCCGTACGCGTAAAACCAATGCCAGTCATAGTGCACTGGGCCGTTCTTGGGGTTGTTGCGGTGTGGTTGAACGAGTGGCGCGGGTCCTGTCCACAGGTTGTAATCGATGTTTGCCGGGACAGTCTGCGGGCCTCCGCACAGACCAATGCTATCGCGGCGCTTGTAACAGAACCCGCGCGACGCAGTGATCTTGCCGATGTTGCCAGCGTGCACATACGCCACGGCCTCGCGCAGTCCTTCGCCTGAGCGGATCTGCGTACCGGCCTGAATGACGCGACCGTACTTGGCCGCCGCGGCAACGAGCTGGCGTCCTTCCCAGATGTTGTGGGAGACCGGCTTTTCGAGATAGACGTCCTTCCCCGCCTGCATGGCCCAGATGCCCGCGAGCGAGTGCCAGTGGTTCGGCGTCGCGACGGTCACGGCATCGATGTCGGGCGACGCAAACATTTCACGCATATCCGTGTATGTCTTGACGTCGCCGCCGAGCTTTGCCTTGTTCTTCTCGAGCAACGAGGAGTCGGGGTCGCAGATGGCGACAACACGCACGCCGGTGATCTTCGCGAGACTGCTGAGGTGATTCCCGCCTCGGCCGTTCAACCCGATGACGCCCACGCGGAGGTCGGCGTTGGAACCCATGACCTGACTCCACGCGCGCGCGGGAAGTGCGGCACCAGCCGCGACCAGGGCAGAAGATTTGAGGAAGGTGCGTCGATTGAGTGGGCTCATGATCAGGGGCGTCGAGAGTGAACGGGCTGGCGGCGGACTGGCATTTGAACGAACTTCGAACGAAATCGGCGTGACAGAGAATGCGATGGGTTCTCAGGAACTGCAAGCGGATATCAACATACCGCGCTATGTGACGAACGTAACCTTCTGCGCACCTGGGTGGCGGCTCATCAGCGATCGATCAGTTACGTGCGTTTGGCTTTCAGCGCTGCAAAAGCAGGTGCCCGTGTGCGACGCACGAATGCGCATGCCCACCTCGGCACCATCCGCCTCCCCGACAAATACCGTAGTCATGGCCCTGCTTCGCCATTCCGTGAGGTTCTTCGCGGTCGCGCTTGTCGCGAGTTGCCAGCGCAATCCCGCGCCGGCGTCCACGGTGCCGGTTTCGCCACCCGTGGCTGAGGTCAGGGCCGCGGCTCCAACGGCAACTTTGCCGCCTAATGCGGACTCGACCGCGCGTGCGAAGAGTTCCGCGACGCCGCCGGCCATAACCATCCTGGCGACGGAGCCGATGGAGCGCCCGCGCGGCTCCGACGTTGCGCCGACGTATTCGCCCGAGGACGAACTCGCGCGCATGCATCCCGTTGATGGATATCGCGTCGAGCTGGTGGCCTCGGAGCCATTGGTGCAAGACCCGATTGCCGTCGACTTCGACGCCGATGGCCGCATGTACGTCGTCGAAATGCGCGCGTTCATGCCGAACGTCAAGGGAACGGGCGAAGACCGGCCCATTGGGCGCATCGTTGTCGTCGAAGACACAAATCACGATGGCGTCATGGATCGGGCGACGGTGTTCCTGGACAGTCTCGTGTTGCCGCGCGCCATCAAGGTGACGGAGCATGGCGTGCTCGTGGCCGCACCACCGAACCTCTGGCTCGTGCGCGATACGACGGGTGACCTCCAGGCCGACACGCGGGAATTGATCCGGAGCGATTACGGCAACCCGCGAAGCAATCCGGAGCATCAAGCCAATGGACTGCTCTGGGGAATCGACAACTGGATTCACAATGCGAACTATCCCGGCGAGTTTCGCTTCGGCGCAGATGGCAAGATCATCTTCCGCAAGACGGCGGAGGAAGGACAATGGGGCGTGTCATCCGACGAGTACGGCCGGCTTTACAGGAACAGCAACGAAGATCCTCTTCGCGCAGACCTGATTCCGTCGCACTACTCCGTGCGCAATCCGAACGTGCCCAACCCACGAGGCGTTTACGAGCGGCTGACGGCCAACGTCGCCGTATGGCCGGCCCACAAGACGCCTGCGGTCAACCGTGGCTATCGTGCGGAGACGATGCGTCCAGACAGTTCACTGGCGCATTACACGTCTGCGGGGGCTCCAACCGCGTACGTCGGTGATCGTCTTCCTGCAGAGCTCAAAAGCAGCGTATTCGTGACGGAGTCCGCAGGCAACATGGTGGGCCGCCTGATCGTGCGTGATTCCGCTGGCGGCATTCCGGTGGCACGAACGGCGTACGACCACAAGGAATTCCTCACGGCAACCGACGAGCGATTCCGTCCCGTGAACCTGGCCAATGCGCCCGACGGCACGCTGTACATGGTCGACATGTATCGCGGCATTGTCCAGCACCGCTTCTTCATTACAGGATACCTCGAACAGAAGATCATCGAACGCGGTCTGGATCAGGGCATCGGCATGGGGCGCATCTGGCGCATCGTGCATACGTCGACGCAGCGCGATTCGGTGCCGCAGCTGTCGAAGAGAACTCCGCGTGCGTTGGTGCCGTATCTCGCTGACGCAAATGGTTGGCGGCGGATGACGGCGCAACGTCTGCTCGTCGAGCGTGGAGACACGTCGGTCGCGGTCGCTCTTCGATCAATGGCGCGGACGAACACCGACGACAAGGCACGCCTCCATGCGTTGTGGACGCTGGACGGTTTACGCGCCGCGGATCGCGCAACAATCGAAGCGGCGCTTGCAGACAGTTCCGCTCCCGTGCGCGCCGCCGCAATTCGCATTGCCGAGCCAATGCTCGCGAGCGGCGACTCAACCATGTCTGCGTCGGTAATGCGCCTGTTGGCGGATGGCAATCCAATGGTTCGCCGGCAAGTCGCTGCCTCAGTTGGCGAGCTTCCGAGCGCGTCGCGCGACAAAGCGCTCGTCGAGGTCATCGCGCAGAGCGGTGACGATCCAGTCGTCGCGGATCTCGTTGTGGGCGCATTGACGGGGCGCGAGCTCGCATTCCTCGATCGATTGGTTGCGACCAGGCCGCTCACGGAAGCGCGCAGCGTTCCAACGTTGCGTGCGCTGGCGAGAGCTATCGTGACGTCGCGTGACGTCGCGAGCGTGCAGCGCGTTCTCTCGCTTGCAGGTGATGCAACGCGCTCGCGCTGGGAACGATTGGCACTGCTGGACGGCGCGCGTCGTCCGACTGAGCAACGGGGCGGATTCGTCGTCGAGCTCCCGGAAAAGCCCGCGGCCTTGCTCGCCGCGATGGCAGGCAAGGACCCTGCACTTCGCACACAGGCAACGCTCGTTGCCTCATCGTTGAACTGGCCGGGCAAGAAAGCGACGACTCCTCCGGTCAAGCCGTTCACTCCGGCCGAGCGTGCGCGGTATGCGACTGGGCAGCAGCAGTATCTGACGACGTGCGCAGGCTGTCATCAAGTGCGCGGCACTGGACTCGCGGGCGTTGCGAAACCACTTGTTGGATCGCCGTGGGTGCTTGGTGCGCCCGACCGTCTCATTCGCATCGTGCTGCATGGAAAGGAAGGCACCATGCTGATGCCGCCTGTTGGCGCGAGTATGTCGAGCGACCAGATTGCCGCGATTCTCACGTACATTCGGCGGTCGTGGGGTAATAGTGCGAGCGCGGTGGATGCTGCGCTTGTGGGAGAGGTGCGCGGCCTGACGACGGGACGAAACAAGCCGTGGACGGAAGAAGAATTACAGCGTGCGAGGCGTTAACCGGTGACCGCAACAATTTGTCATCCCGCACGAGCGACTGCTCGTGTCGGGACCCACAATACGTCGCGCGTGGACGGCTCGCGGCGCCGCGATGGTAGATCCCGACACTCGCTTCGCAAGTGCGGGATGACAGAATGGTAGATCCCGACACTCGCTTCGCGAGTGCGGGATGACAGCCAAGACAAACTTCAACAAGGTGGCAGACACATGAGCAACCCAACTCGGCGGGACCTCCTCAAGACGTCCGCGGGCATCGTGACCGGTCTGGCCGCGAGCTCGTTGTTTCCATTCAGGCTGGGCGCCGCCGTGCATACCGAGCGCCGCGGACGAAGTGTCGCGCGATTGCGGTTCGGCGTGGTCGGATTGAATCACGGCCACATCAACAGCCAGGTGGACGCGACGACGAAGGGCGGGGGTGAGTTCGTGTCGTTCTTCGCGAAGGAGCCCGCGCTGCGCGATGCGTTCGCCAGGCGCTATCCCAACGCGAAGGTGGCGAAGGATGAGCGCGAAGTTCTCGAAGATCCGTCCATTCAGCTCGTGCTGTCGGCGTCCATTCCCGTCGATCGCGCGCCGCTCGGCATCCGCGTGATGCAGCACGGCAAGGACTTCATGTCCGACAAGCCGGGCATCACGACGCTCGAGCAGTTGGCCGAAGCGCGACGTGTGCAGGCGGC
>JBDTXZ010000311.1:0-5241 GCA_040005935.1 bacterium
CGGTTTCTCGATCTTTACTCATTAGGTCGGCGCGACTACGCTGGGGCGGCGGAAACATTCTTGTGACCTTGTAGGCGACTGACGCGGCGGCTACATTTCGCGGCTGGGTAGGAATCGCCTAAGTCTCACATCTATGCCAACTTACGAGTTCCGTTGCCCCGATGGGCACGAGTTCGAGAAGTTCTACCGCAGTATCAGCGGCGCCGAAGCGCAAGCCAGTTGTCCGGTTTGTGGAAGGTCGGCCGAGCGCATGATGTCGGCTGCCGGGTTCGCCTTTAAGGGGTCTGGATTTTACCTGACCGATTACGGCAAGAACGCGCACCGCGGCGAGGCACCTCCAACGGCGACGACAGAAGGTTCGTCGCCGAGTGAGTCGTCGACCGAATCGACAAAGGCGGATGGCGCGAAGACCGACGCGAGTGCCGCGGCCAAGCCCGACAGCTCCAAGAGCGACGGCGCGAAGGCGAGCGAGTCGTCGAGCTCGAACACAGAGTCGAAGAAGCCCGAGTCGAAAAAGCCCGAGCCGAAACCCGAGTCGAAGCCGGCGCCCGCGGCGCCCAAATCCAGCGGGAACGAGTGAGCGCTGGTGCGGATGCATTGCGACGCGAGATTACTCGCGCCGCTATTTCGCTGGGTGCGCCGGATGATATCGTGCCGCTCCTCGAACGGCCGCGCGATCCAGCGTTCGGCGATTGGGCGACGAACGTCGCCATGGTGCTTGCCAAGCAACTTGGCCAAAAGCCGCGCGACCTTGCTCAAAAGCTGATCGACGCAATCGATCGTGCTGCGGCAGGGCTTGCGTCGGCGGAAATCGCGGGGCCCGGTTTCATCAATTTTCGTCTTGATGCGAGTACCGTCGCCAACGGTATCACTGCGTTGATTGCCGCTAACGCGACCTATGGCCGCTCGATCGCCGGGCGTGAGAAGCCGGTCGTCGTGGAGTTCGTGAGCGCCAACCCCACTGGTCCTCTGCACGTCGGCCACGGTCGTCAGGCCGCGCTCGGCGACGCGATTTCGTCGCTCCTCGAGTGGAATGGATGGAAGGTCTCTCGCGAATTCTATTACAACGACGCTGGCGTCCAGATCGAGAACCTTGGTCTCAGCACGCAGGCGCGCGTTCGCGAGTTACGCGGCGCATCGCTCGCTATTCCTGAAGGGGGATATCACGGCGCGTACATCGCCGAGATCGCCGAGCGGTATGTCGTGGAGCATCCGGCGGATGCGGGGGGCGATGACGTCGAGGCAACTCGCCGTTTTGCGGTGCAGGAGCTGCGCAAGGAACAAGACCTCGATCTCCAGGCGTTCGGCGTCGCGTTCGACACGTACTATCTCGAGTCGTCGCTGTACGACGATGGCCGAGTGGAGAACACGGTCGCCGCGCTCATCGCGAGCGGGCATACGTACGAGAAGGATGGCGCACTCTTTCTGCGCACGACCGACTTCGGCGATGACAAGGACCGCGTGATGCGCAAGAGTGCCGAAAAGGGTGGCACATACACGTACTTTGTGCCCGACGTCGCGTACCACGTGACCAAGTGGGAGCGTGGCTTCACTCGCGCTATCAACGTGCAGGGCTCGGACCACCACGGGACGGTTGCGCGAGTGCGTGCGGGACTTCAAGCGCTCGGGGTCGGCATTCCTGAACTCTACCCCGAGTACGTGCTCCATCAACTGGTCACCGTACTAAAGGGCGGGGAAGAAGTAAAGATCTCCAAGCGAGCCGGGAGCTACGTCACCGTTCGCGACCTGGTGGATGACGTGGGCCGTGACGCGGTGCGCTACTTCTTCCTCATGCGGAAGGGCGATTCGCAGCTGTCGTTCGATGTGGATCTCGCGCGCTCGCAAAGCGAGGAGAATCCGGTTTACTACATCCAGATGGCGCACGCGCGGCTCGCAGGAATTTTTCGCGTTGGCGAGATTGACGCGGAGAGCATCTCGGCAAGTGGCGTGGACTTCGCACAGCTGGCGCTGCTTGAAGAGACGGAATTGATGAAGGCGCTGCTCGACTTCCCGAAAACTGTCGCAAGTGCAGCGGAGTCACTCGAGCCGCATCGCGTGGCCACGTACCTGCACGACCTGGCCGGACGCATTCACCTCTGGTATCACAAGGCGCATGTTCTGAACGAGCCGCCAGAGATCACGAAGGCTCGCGTGATGCTTGCCCGCGCTGCGCAAATCGTCGTAAAGAATGGCCTGACGCTGTTAGGTGTAAGCGCCCCCGATCGGATGTAGCCAGTCGCGTCTGGCTAGGACCGTTCACCGTTCACCGTTCACCGTTCACTCCTGCAAAATGTCCGTTCTCGTCGTTGGCTCTGTCGCGCTGGACTCTGTTGAAACGCCGTTCGGTAAGGCCGACGATGTCATCGGCGGATCCGGAACGTTCTTCTCCGCGGCGGCAAGCCTGCTCTCTCCGGTGCAACTCGTGGGTGTGGTCGGCAACGACTACCCCATGCACCAGCTCGAGCCGCTGAAACAGCGTGGCGTCGACATGGCTGGTCTCGAGCAGGTTGATGGCGAATCGTTCCGCTGGCGGGGACGCTATCGCCACGACCTCAACTCGGCCGAAACGCTCGAGACGCGCCTCGGCGTGTTCTCGCATTTCAGTCCGAAAATTCCCGCACAATTCAAGAGTGCGCCGTTCGTGTTTCTCGCCAACATCGACCCACGCCTCCAGCTGGATGTGCTCCAGCAGGTGGATCGGCCGAAGCTCGTCGCATGCGACACGATGAACTTCTGGATCGAGAGTCGCCGGCCCGACATCGTCGCCCTCATCAAGCATGTCGATCTCATCATGTTGAATGACGGTGAGGCGCGGCAGCTGACGGACTGCGCGAATCTCATCAAGGCGGCGCGCTGGATCATGGAGCGCGGCCCCAAGATCGTGATCATCAAGAAGGGAGAGCACGGCGCGTTCATGTTCAAGGAGCGGAACATCTTCTTTGCGCCCGCGTATCCTCTCGAGGATGTGTTCGATCCCACCGGCGCAGGTGACTCCTTCGCCGGCGGTTTCATGGGGTACCTCGCGCAGACCGGCGACCTGAGTGACGCGAACCTGCGTCGCGCCGTCGTCGTAGGATCGGCAATGGGATCGTTCGCGGTCGAGAAGTTCTCTGTCCAGCGGTTGCTCGAGATCACACGCGTGGACATCGACGCGCGCGTGGCTGAGTTTCGTCGCCTCGTGGCCTTTGACGAGGAAGGAAGCGGATCGTGATGGACGAGGGAGGCTTCGATTACGCGTCGGCGGGCGTCGACATCGAGCGGTCCGATGCGGTCAAGCGCCGCATCCGCACCGTCGTCGAATCCACGTTTACGGCCGGAGCCCGCGGCGCGTTTGGCGGGTTCGGCGGCATGTATCGTATTCCCGCCGACTTCCAGCGTCCTGTGCTTGTATCCAGCGCAGACGGTGTGGGTACAAAGCTGCGCATCGCCATCGAAGCGAATCGGCATGACACCGTCGGCCACGATCTCGTCAATCACTGCGTGAACGACGTGTTGGTGCAAGGCGCCGAGCCGCTGTTCTTTCTCGATTATTTCGCCGCGGGCGTTCTCGTTCCCGAAGTCGTCGAATTGGTGGTGAGTGGCGTCGCCGCTGGTTGTCGCGAGAATGGCTGTTCGCTTTCGGGCGGTGAGACCGCGGAAATGCCGGGGATCTACACGCCGCCCGACTACGATCTGGCCGGGTTCATCGTCGGGTGTGTGGAAGAGGACGGAATTCTCGGAGCCGATCGCGTCGAAAAAGGCGACATACTTCTTGGGCTCGCCAGCAGCGGACTGCACACGAACGGGTATTCGTTAGCGCGACAGATCGTGAGCGGGCCAATGAAGCTGGGAGTCGGGGATCCGTTTCCCGGCGAAGATGGAACCGTCGCCGACGTCTTGCTCCGGGTGCATCGCTCCTATCTCGCCGCGCTCCGGCCCGTACTCGACCGGATTCATGGAATGGCCCACATCACCGGCGGCGGTTTGCCGGGGAACGTGGTTCGCGTATTGCCCGATACACTCGATGCCCTGATTGACGCATCCCGTTGGGAGATCCCAAATGTCTTTCTCCAGCTCGAGTCGGCTGGAAGGGTATCGCGCGCGGAGATGTATCGCACGTTCAACATGGGTGTAGGAATGGTCGTCATCGCCGATGACGCCAGCATGCCGGCAATCGAGGCAAGCGCTGCATCGGCTCACATTGCCACCTACCGGATAGGACGCGTCGAACGCGGGACCGGTCAGGTGCGCTTCTCGGAGGTACACGCATGAACGGACAGTTCTTTGTTACCGCAGGCCTTTTGGTGTTCGCAATGACCGGCGCTGCTGCGCAGGGCGGTCCGCTCGTCTGTCCGGCCGGAGCCAATCCGGCGGACGCAAAGACGATTGCCCAGGACGGCTGCCAGCAAGCGTCGGATGTCTATCAATTCATGGCGCCGCAGCTTGGCCTGGCACTCACAGGCGGTAACGCGACACTTGGCACGGGCACGACGCTTGGCGGAATCGGGCACTTTTCCATCGGCCTCCGTGCGAATGCGTTTCAGGGAAGTCTTCCCGACGTCGGCAACTTTACGCAGAGCACCACGGGTGCGCGCAGGAGTGTGCTGCCCACCAAGGACCACTGGCTCGGCCTGCCCACCGCTGACGCGGCAATCGGCATCTTTGGCGGCGTCCCACTCGGTGTCACCAACGTTGGTGGTGTCGACCTGCTGGTGAGCGCCTCGTACGTCCCGAGCATCGACGAAACGGACATCAAGATCAAGCCGTCGTCGAACTTCCAGGCGGGCTATGGCGTCCGAGTCGGTTTGCTGTCGGAGTCCATCGTGGTTCCTGGCGTGTCGTTCACGTACCTGAAGCGTGATCTGCCGACGACGAGCATAGCAGCGAGTTCGGGCACCAACACGCTCACCATCAGTAACATGAAGGTCAACAGCGCCGCGTGGCGCGTTGTGGCGAGCAAGAGCCTGCTGCTGTTCAGCTTTGCCGCTGGTGGCGGCAAGGACAAGTACGACAGTTCCGCAGAAGTCGCCGCGACGGTGAAGGGCAGCGGCACGAGCATTCCCGGCACATCGCAAAAGCTGGAGCGGACGAACCTCTTTGCAGACGTCGCGCTCAATCTGCCGCTCTTCAAGATCGTCGGAGAAGTCGGCCAGGTGTCCGGCGGCACTGTCGACACGTTCAACAGCTTCTCCACCGGTCGCGCCGATAAGGACCAGCAGTATTTCTCGCTCGGGATCCGTTTCGGTTTGTGATCGCATGACA
>JBDTXZ010000312.1:0-5240 GCA_040005935.1 bacterium
GAAGCCCAGGTCGTGAACCAGGACCAATCGACCGAGAGAAACGCCGCCGGCCTCGAGGGGTCGGACGGAGACGTACAGCGATCCAGCACGTCCCGGCAGCAGGCGGCTGCCAATGGAATCCAGCGCCGAACAGCGAAGCTCGCGCGAGAAGGTTGGTGTCGCGACGGGTGCGCTGTCCGGCGAAGCGCAGTAGCCGATCGCATCCAGCTTCTCGTCTTGCGTCATCCGCGTAAATAGCTGCAGGAGGCGCTGCTTATCGCCTGCCTCCATCACCTGCTTCAGCAATTCGTCGGACGCGCTGACGATCAGCGTCGCGCGCGAATCGAGATCTCGTTCGAACCACCGAAGTGTGAGCCGATCGACGAGCGGTATAACCGCATACGCAACCGCGGCAAGCGCGAGGACGAGTGGAAGGATGAAGCGAAGCGAAAGACGCATGGCGGGCAACTGCGGTAGGCGGTGGAGTAGCATTCGGCGATCGTCCGCGCGCACCGTTGGAATTGCGCTCGCGACCGGGCCAAGGGCAAGGTGTCTGCCGTCTGCGCGTGCGAATGCCCGCTACGCAAGCGAATTGTGCTCGACCGACGAATGCGAATGTGCGCCGAATCACATGACCGAGCCTCGCTCACGCTGGGAGGCCGCTTATGGCGCGCCGCAAGCGCCGATAATAGCTACGTCGGTTCGCGGTGCCGTCCATGATGGGCTCGTTAGGGTAGTCGCGATAGGACATGAGCATCACGTCGGTCGCGTTCTCGGACGTCGTGGCATACTGGAGATAGTTCGACGCATCGGCCCATCCGCCGTTGACGTGAACCGTGTCGCCGACTCGCGGCGAATCAACAATGGTGGCGTCGCGCCGATGTACTGAGTCGCCAATGTCGGATTCCACCCGGAGCGCTGCTGGCGCATGTAGTAGAGGAGCGTGTCGGCAGCGCCGTCGACTACATGCGGGCTGAGGCGAAACACCGGTGAGGTGTCAGATGCTGCGACGATTCTGTAGCGGCTCGCTGTGCGTGGATGTAAAGTCGAGCCGAAAGGTGGGGCTACAGGGTTCGCGTGCGCCAACGTTACTGGTGGGCCGCGATCCGAAGAGGACTCTGCCGTCAGCGGTGATGACGCTGAAGCGCGGGAGCGTCGTGTGTCGAGCGCACAGGCGGCGGCAACCTTGGACGCGTCCGGCACGTATCCCACCTGTTTGACGCAAATGAACAGCGCGCTGTGTGTGGGTGTTACCGTCGATGACACCGCGGTGGCGAGGATCGCGAGGAGGTGGATCATCGTTCAAATTGCGGTCACTGCGCCGTCGTTCGCAATTGTCCCTTCGACTTTCGCACACCATAGAATGAAACGAGGTAGTGAGCCGGCGTTGCCCACCTGCGTGTTGTGCCGAGCGGTTGGAGCAACACGCACGTTCGCGGTCACCGATCGTACGTTCTACCGGTGCGATCGCTGCGCAATTGTATTCGTCGAACCGGCCCAGCGACTGAGCGCCCTCGACGAGAGCCAGCGCTATCACCAACACCACAACGACGCGTCGGACGACGGGTACGTGCGCTTCCTCCACCGCCTGGCGGATCCGCTCATTGTCGCCGTGCCTCAGGGTGCGGTGGGCATCGACTATGGTTGCGGACCTGCACCTGTACTCAGTGCCATCCTCTCGGCGACAGGACGTCCCACCGTGGCGTATGATCCGCTCTTCTTTCCGGACACGCAGTTGCTCGACGCCAGCTTCGACTTCGTTACATGCAGTGAAGTGGTGGAACACGCACACGATCCTCTCGCGCTGTTCACGCGGGTTGGCGCGATGACGCGAGAGGATGGCACGATCGCGGTGATGACGAGCTTCTACGACTCGCCCGCTGCCTTTGAGGAGTGGTGGTACCAGCGTGATCGCACGCACGTCTCATTCTACAATGAAGAAACAATGCGATGGATTGCTCGACACTTTGGCTGGGCCGTGTCGTTTCCCGTCGCCAACGTCGCGCTGTTCGTTATCAAGGCGAGTGTGTAAGGCTGTCGACGGGATACTCGACGCAACCGCGACCGTGCGGTTACGCCTTCGTTACCTCGGTGCGACAGGCGCGTAGCGGACCCCGCTGAAGTTGCGCGGATGAAAGCAAATACTTCCGGACGCATGATCCCCGCCTTCGCGGCGTTCGCCACATTCGCGCTCATCTCCTGCACGTCGGACTCGGCTGTCGTCCCCACGCCAGCGCTCACGACCATCGCCGTCACCGTTCCGGCGACATCACTGGTGCCGGGACAGACGACGACTGCTACCGCGGTTGGCAAGGACCAGAACAATGTGGATATCGCAAGCGGCACGATCACATGGTCGTCGTCGTCGGCTGCAACGGCGACGGTGAGTGCGAGCGGCGTCATCACGGCTGTCGCCCCGGGAACGACCCAGATCATCGCAGCGTCAGGCACGCTCACGGGCCAGCAATCTGTCACGGTCGTCGCGTCGCCTGCCGTCAAGATCAATGAAGTGGAGTCCAACGGCGGCACACCGGGCGATTGGATCGAACTCTACAACGCGACATCAGGCGCTGTCGACATCTCGGGCTGGGGCGTTCGTGATAACGACGCGACGCACGTCATCTACAAGATCCCCGCTGGTACGACGATCGCCGCCGGCGGGTATTACATCGTCGAAGAGGCCCAGTTTGGATTTGGGCTCGGTACAGCGGACGAGGCGCGACTCTACAACCAGTTCGGTTCCATCGTCGAGGTGTATGCGTGGACGACCCATGCGGCGACGACGTACGGTCGTTGCCCGAATGCGAGCGGCGCCTTCATCACCAGTACGTCATCGACGAAGGGCGCGGCGAACGATTGCAGCGTTGCAGTGAAGATCAATGAAGTGGAGTCGAGTGGCGGTTCGCCGGGCGATTGGGTGGAGCTGTACAACTTCGGCACGATTCCCGTCGACATCAGCGGCTTCGTCGTGAAGGACGACGACGACACGCACGTCTACACAATCCCCGTAAGCACGACCATCGCTGCTGGCGGATACTACGTCGTCGAAGAGGCGTCGCTCGGCTTTGGCCTCGGTCAACCCGACGCAGCACGACTGTTCAACTCGACGGGCACGCTCGTCGATTCCTATGCATGGGCCACGCACGCGGGCGTCACCTACGGTCGATGCCCTGATGCGACTGGCGCCTTCGTCAACACGGCGGCGTCCACCAAAGGCGCGGCGAATTCATGTGGATCCATTGCAAGCGTGGCGTGGCCCGGAGCCGATGACGTCACGACGGTGGACGGTACCTCGGTATTCGGCGGCAACCTGAGTGGTCTCGTCTACGAAGGCACAGGAGCATCTGCGGTCCTGTGGGGCGCACGCAACGGGCCAGGTTCAATTTTCCGTCTGCTCTTCAACGGGACGACGTGGGCTCCTGACGCAGCCAACGGCTGGAGTGGCGGTAAGACGCTTCACTATCCGGACGGAACTGGCGAGCCAGATACGGAAGACATCACGTACACGACGGGATCTGCGGCCGGCCTGTATATCGTGGCCGAGCGTAACAACGGCGCGAATTCGGTGAGCAGGAATAGCATTCTGCGCTTCGACCCAAGCGGTGCCGCAACGACTCTCACCGCGACAAACGAATGGAATCTCACCGCCGATCTTCCGGCGACCGGCGCAAACCTCGGCGTCGAAGGCATCACCTGGATTCCTGACGCCTTCCTCGTGACGAAAGGGTTTTACGACGAGGCGGCGAATCGGCCATACAACCCCGCGGATTACCCAAATCACGGGAGCGGTCTCTTCTTCGTGGGCGTCGAGGCCAACGGCGTCATCTACGCGTACGCGCTCAATCACACGACCAACGCCTTTACGCGCGTTGCAACATTCGCCACAGGATTTCCCGCTGGCGTTATGGCGCTCCAGTACGACCGCGACCTCAACTATCTCTTTGCGGTCTGCGACGATGGATGCGGTGGACTGCTGGCAACGTTCGAGATCAACACAACGGCCGGTTCGGCGACGTTGGGCCGGTTCCGCCTGACGCGACAGTTCAACCGTCCACCCTCGATGCCGAACATCAACAACGAGGGTTTCGCGATAGCGCCGATATCAGAGTGCGTCGCAGGTAAGAGGTTCGCGTACTGGTCGGACGATAGTGAGACGGGCGGGCACGCCATTCGGCGCGCCTCCTTTCCCTGCGCGGCGCTGCCGTAGCGACCTTCACAACTCCGTTACTTCGAAGACGCGTGAATGTGACGAGCGAGTGCGTGTATTGATCGCAAATGTCCAATCCAATCACCCCGAGTCCCCAGCCGCTGTCCATGCGAATTCAGAAAGCAGGCTTAGCCGCACTCACGTTGATGATGTCGTCGTTGGCCGTCCTTTCGTGCTCTACGGCGACCACGGATGCTGCGCTCGACCCCAATGCCGTGGCATACTCGTTCGCGGTGCTTGGCTGCAATAGGCTCGCCGCTCCTGACAGCCTCGGCGTCGTGAGCACGGCAAATGTTCAGCAGCTGAATCGCACCTTCGCAGACATCGCGGCGATGAGCGTGAAGCCGAATTTCCTGTTCTTCGCAGGCGACATGGTGTTTGGCTATACGAACGACAGCACCGCACTCGATCGTGAACTCAAGGGATGGATTGCGCTCTACCAGGCATCACCGCTCGCCAGTTCGGGCGTCGAGCTGGTAACGATCCCAGGAAACCACGAGACGGACAACCTCGCCAAAGTAGCGGTGCCTTCGGCGGAGCGTGTGTGGCTACGCGCCATGGCCGCATACATTGGGCGCGGCGGCAACGGTCCCGCGGCTGGCGGTGCGGATGGGCTGCAAACGGATCAGAGCAAACTCACGTACTCGTTCGATTTCAAGGACGCGCACTTCGTGCTGCTCAACACAGATCCCGTCGGTGCGGATTGGCATGTGCCGACCAAGTGGGTTACCACTGATCTGGCGGCAGCGCGGACGCGCAGCGTAAAGCACATCTTCGCAATCGGGCACAAGCCCGCCTACTCGTATCCCACCGTGGCGACAGACGGACTCGCCTTCGACATTCCGGCGCGCGATGCGTACTGGAATGTCCTGGTGGCGAACCAGGTGGAAGGAATGTTCTCTGCGCACAACCACGAGTACTATCGCGCGCAACCCACGGGCAAGACCTGGCAGGTGATCGCTGGCAACGGTGGCACTCCACTCGACGCCACGCTTGACGTGACCATTCCGTCGACTGGCAAATACTATGGCTTCACCGTTGTCAGCGTCACCAA
>JBDTXZ010000313.1:0-5200 GCA_040005935.1 bacterium
CGGGTTGTCGCGGCCGACATTCGTGAGCACGGCACGTACGTCTTTCCGCGCGAGCAACACGCGCTCCGCAAAACGAGCCGCGCTATCCGTTTCGGCCAGACTGCTGCCGTCCGGCGCCTCGATGCGCACCAGGAATTGCGGCGTCCCCGCTTTGGGGAACAGCGAGAATCCAATACGTGGCACGAGCGCCAAGCTGCTGACGACGAGCGCCGCGGCCAGCGCGATGGCGCGCCAGGGCTTGTCCAGCGCACGATCGAGTAGCGGCGCATACGTCGAATGAATTGCGCGCTGAAACAACTGCAATGCTCGGCTACCATGCGCATCGCTGTGCGCCGGCATGAGGATGCTCGCCAACCACGGAATGATCGTCATGGCGACAAAGAGCGACGCGATCACGGTATAGATCACTGTCACGGGCATCGAGCGGATGTAGCGACCTGGAAGGCCAGGCAAGAAGAGGAGCGGCACGAACGCGAGCACGAGCGTCACGGTGCAACCAATGACAGCGACGGCAATCTGGCGCACACCCAACACCGCTGCCTCAACGCGTCCGTGTCCTTCTCGACGAAAGCGCGCAATGTTTTCGACGACGACAATCGAGTCGTCCACCAGCAGCCCAAGCGCGATCACGCCGCCGACGATGGAGAGCTGATTGATGCTGAATCCCGTTAGGTAGAGCAGCGTGACGCCAACCGCGAACGACAACGGGATCGAGATCATGACGAGCAACGACGCGCGCCAACCTAACGGGATCAGCGTCAGCAACACGAGGACGAGCGCGATGCCGAAGTCTTCCGTCAGGCGACCGAGGCGATTGCTCACATTCTTCGCCTGATCGAACGGACGTTCCAGCGTGATATTCGCGGGAAGGGTTTTCGAAAAGATGTCCATTTCGTGCCACGCCGCGTCCCGTACATGCTCCACGTTCACGCCCACTTGCTGCGTTGCCGTAAGAAACAGCGCGCGGTGCCCATTGAGCCGAGTGTCGTGCGACGCGTCGGCGTAGCCCCACTGCACGTCGGCAACGTCGCGCACGCGGACGAGCTGATTTCCCGATGACGCCACGACAGTCTCACGAACTTCGTCGACGGACTCGTAGGCGCCATGCGTCTTCACATTGAAGCGACGACGACCAACATCAATGCTGCCACCCGGAATGCTCGCGGCGTCCCCGGCAATAGCCTGGAGCACTCGGCCAGTCGAGATGCCAAGCTGCGCGAGACGACCAAGATCGAGCGACACACGCACTTCATGATCAGGATAGCCCCACACCTCGGCGCCGCGTATGCCGGGCAGCGCAGTGAGCCTGTCCTTCAACAACTTGGAAAGTCGCTCGAGCTCCGCAAATGAGGCTGCATCAGACACGAGCGCCACCTGCAGTATGTTCACCTCGGCAGACGAATACTTCTCCACCGCAATGCTGTGCAGGTTGGCAGGCAGCGTGGGGCGCAGTGCATTCACCTCGCGTTGCACTTCATCAAACTTGCGATCGGCGTCTACGGAAGGATCGAACTCGACGCTGATGGTCGCGAGACCTGCATGCGCGTTGGACGTAAGCTTCTTGACCTGGTCAAGACCGCGGAGCTTTTCCTCGATCGGGTTGACGATGAGCTGCTCGATGTCCGTCGGATCGGCGCCGGGATAGACGGCAACAACCGTGTAGATAGGCGCAGGAAATGTGGGGTCTTCACCGCGAGGAATGGAAAACCACGCGCTCACGCCAAGGGCGATGAGCATCGAGAAGACGAGCACGGTGAGCTGCCACCGCTTTACGCTCAATTCAATGATATTCATGGCTGCACCTTCACCTTGGCGCCGTCCGTGAGGTACACCGCACCGTCCGTGACGACCTTGTTGTCACCACTCAGCCCGTCGCGCAACGCCGCGCGTCCTTCGCTCAGGAACGCCACGCGCACTGCGCGTCGTTGTGCGTGCGTGCCATCGGCGGAGAGAATGAATACGTTGCCGCGTTCGCCGTCTGCGTCGACGAGTGCTTCCACTGGAACGGTCAACAGTGATTCGCGGCCGCGTGCCGCAATCGACACATGGGCCACCATTCCCGACACGAGACCGCGCGCGTCATCGAGCATCAGTTCGACCATGTATGTGCCGACGCCTGGCGTCGCCGCTCCGGCCAACTGGCGCACGCGTCCGGTCGTCGTGCGACCGGGAAAGGCGTCCAGCTGAATCGATGCAACGTCGCCCTCGTGAATGCGCACGACATCGCGATCCGTAAGCCCGACGCGCACGACGGTACCGCCTGTGCTTCCACCCACGACCACCACGGGCGCACCAACCGCGACTGTCTGGCCGGCTTCGCCAAGGCGTCGCAACACGCGGCCCGCAGTGGGGGCCATGATCGTGGCGTACCGCCGATTGATGCCTGCCGACTGTACGTCTGCGCGTGCTAACTCCACTGCTGTTGCTGCGTCCTGAAGCTGCGCCAGCGGTGCCAGGCTGTCGGCCCAGAGCGCCTGCAATCGTGCGTGATCACGTTCTGTCTTCGCCAACCCTGATCGCGCCTTCGCGACCGCGGCGTCGATCTCACGGAGGTCGAGCTCCGCGAGCAACTGTCCAGCGCGCACGAGGTCGCCCTCTCGCACAGACACACGAGCGACCACACCGCCGATCTTGAAGCCGAGTGAGTATTCATCGCGCGCCGCGACGACCCCGGTGCCAGTGACTGGTCGCGCAAGCGCGGCGGCCACGACAGGCTGTGTGCGCACCGCAATTCCGGCGCTTGCAACCGTCTCACCGGGCGTCCTCGGCGTGCATGCAACAAGGAGCAGGAGCGCAGGAGCGTATCGAATGGTGTGCATGGTCGGATTCCGGTGGGAGATCATGGATCGATGTCGGTGCGAAGGGCGGCGGCGCGCTCGAGCTCAACCCAGCGGCTGGCGTAGGCGTAGCGCGTGAGGATCAGGTTGAGTGCAGCACGCGTCCACGTGGTGCGTGCATCGAGCGCGTCGAGTGGTGACGCCGAGCCTTGCTCGGTGCGCCGACGCACGAGGTCCCAGTTGCGTCGCGCAAAACTCTCGCGGTCAGTGGCCGTACCAATTGCGGAACGAGCGACTCGCGCCGCGTCGAATGCAGTGCGCACCTGAAGTTCGATCTGCCGCGCGGCATCGGTGCGCTGGAGTCGCGCGCGGTCGACGTCGAGCAACGCTTCCTGACGACGAGCAGCGTCTTGCCCGCCGTTGAACACGTTCCACTGCACGGAGACGGACGCGATGACAAAGTCGCGATTCGTGCTGAAGCGGTAGTCGTTTCCTTGTAGGCCGTAATCGAACGCGAGCCCAACGCTGGGAAGGAATGCCGCGGTCGCCGCGCGCACACTTGCACCCGCCGCGCGCGCTCCTGCGTCTGCCTGCGCCAGTTCCTCGCGCCGAGTTGCTGCGCGCTGGACGTATGCATCTGCGGTGGAGTCGAGCGGGAAGAGCAGTGCGCTGTCACATGGAATATCCGGCGCGTCGCTCAGCACAGGCCGGCCGACGATGGTCGCGAGCGCGCGTGACGCAGCCGTGCGTCGCTCCTCACTTTCGGCCAGTGCCTGCGCTGACTCAGCACGGTCCGCACGGGCGCGAAGCACGACGTCAGGAGTCACGAGTCCAAGTGTGAGCCTGCGCTCGGCAGCGCGGAGCAGTTCGTCGTTGAGCGTGAGCAGGGAGCGATTGAGCTCGACAACCCTGGTCGCGCTGGCGAATGCGAAGTAGCTGAGCTGCACCGATGCGGCGATGTCGCGTCCAGTTGCTGACGTAGTGGACCATTGCGCATCGCGTTGGGCGCGCGCCGCATGCTGAGCCGCGCCAATGCCAGCGTTGAACAGCGGTTGCGTAATGCGGAGGTGTGACTCCTGCGGTTGCGGCAGCGTGAGATGAATGTCGGTGGGAAACGCCGAGCTGTTCGTGAGGTGGTTGAGCACCGCGTAAGCCGGGTTGATCAAGGTTCCCACGTCGGTCGCGCCATCCAGGTGTGAGCGCCTCGACTCAATTGCGACGCTGGGTAGCGAGAGACCGCGCGCTTGGCGCACGGCGGCATCAGCGCGGGCTGCGGTGACGCGTGCTTGCGCGAGTTGCAGATTGTTGCGCAGCGCTTCACGAACGAGCGCGGGCAGCGGATCGGTGGGTTGCTCGTGGTTCTGCGCGTCGGCACGCGAGGTACCAGCGAGGAGCAGGAGTGCTGCAGCGTTCATCGCACGTCGAGCATGAAGCATCATGTCACTGACCGTAGTAAAGTGATATAACAGCGTTAAGTAAGCGGCAAAAAAGAGAGGATTGGAGCTGCTTGCTGGGCTACTCAAGGAGGATCCCGCGCATCATGAGGTCGATCATCGCGCGGGCCGTTTCGCGAACGTCGCGCCAGTCGATCCAAGCTTCGTCTGCCTTCAGGATCTGGAGTGACACGATGCCGTGCAGGGCGCCCCACGCGAGTTGTGCGAGCTGTTGATCGTCGTCGAACTCGGGGCGATAGCGCCCTGCCGCGATGCCGTCGCGCACCGTGGCGAGCAGGATCAGGTATGCGTTTTCGTCCACTGCAGTCGTGTCTTCATCCGTAAGGAGCGGCGGCTTGGGCGTCATGAAGATGAAGCGGTAGTGCGACGGATAGTCGACTGCGAAGTCGACGTACGCCATGCCAAGCCGGCGCAGGCGATCCGCGGGATCTTCAATGCGGCCGATGCGCTGGAATGCCTGGACCAGTGAGCCCATGTCGCGCTGGCAGAGGTCGACGAGCAGCGCATGCTTGTCGCGGAAATGGTGGTAGATGGTGGTGGGCGTGTACTCGATGCGTTTGGCGATGGCGCGCATGGTGACCGCTTCGATTCCGTTCTGCACGAACAGGTCGCGCGCGGCATCGAGAATCCTGGTGCGAATGGTGTCGCGAGCCCGAGCTCGTCGTTCGAGGGTTCCCATGGCTCAGGTGAGTTAACACTGTTAAGTGTTCGGCGCAAGTGGCGGGACAACGGCAGGTGCAGGTCCTTCGACTCGCTTCGCTCGCTCAGGATGACAACTACGACGGGCCGCCCATCATCACTACGGAGCTCGGTAGACACGGCCGCCCTTCATCACGAAGACCACGCGGCCGAGTGCGCCGATGTCCTTCGTTGGATCGCCGTCGACCGCGATGATGTCCGCCTGGAAACCCGGGGCAATCGTACCGATCTCCTTGCCGAGCCCGAGCGATTCCGCGCTCAACGATGTCG
>JBDTXZ010000314.1:0-5187 GCA_040005935.1 bacterium
ATTCGCGATCGCGGAGATACCACGCGTGAGGGACGACTGAAGCTCGACGCGGCGCCGATGTCCGGCATGGTCTCGCCCGCGCGCATGAGTGAGATCAGTTTTCCATACGCCTTTCCATCCGCAGGGCGCTATCGCGTGTGGGTGCAGGTGCGGGTGGCGGGCGTGGTGCACACCTCAGGCTATGACGTAACCGTCGCGCCGTAGCGTTCAGAAGCGCGGCAGCGACAGCCGATCGCTAGTCCGCTCGCAACGAAATCAACGACGGCGCTCGTGAGGAACTCATCGTCCTCATAGAATTGAACGGCGTGCGTCTCCCGTCTCCAAGGCCGATTCTGTCGTACGCAACTGACAGCGCGTCAGGTATGACTGGAGTCGGCGCCGGAAGCGCTCCGATGGTTGTCGCCATGAAGAAAAAATTAGGGTCGCGGGATTTGAAAATGCGATAATTGCAAAGCTGGGGCCGCCTGTCTGCATGCCACGCAGACCTTAGCTTGCACCCCATGTCCCGCCGCATTCTCGTCTTCTGCGTGTTCGCCGCCTTCGCGGCCGCCGTGTTCATCGCCCTTGGCTTCTGGCAGCTCGACCGCCTGCGGGAACGGCGCGCCCGCAACGCAATGATCACACAACAGCAATTAGGCACGCCCATTCGTCTCGTCGACTTGCCACACGACACGGCGACGGCACACTATCGCGCCGCGAGTGTGGAGGGCCGATACGACTACGAGCATGAATTAGTGCTCAGCTACCGCACCCGACGCGGGTCTCCGGGCGTGGATCTGTTGACTCCAGTGCGCATGGCCGGCAGCGACACGGCGGTCCTCGTCAACCGGGGATGGGTGTACTCGCCTGACGGCGCGTCTGTCGAACTTAAAAAATGGCACGAGGGAGACAGCGCAAAACTCAAGGGCTACGTGGAGTTGATTGGGGCCGACACGGGCCTTGCGACGTCGGTCCACCCGCGTGTCGTCCGCCATGTGAGCCGCGCGGAACTCACGGCCAAAATTCCGTACCCGGTTGCGTCATTCTACCTGGTCGCATTCGGTGACACGACGGACATGTCGCACCCGGCGCGACGCGATTTGCCCGTGCTCGATGACGGACCGCACCGCGGTTACGCGCTGCAATGGTTCTCGTTTGCACTCATCGCGATTGCGGGAGCGGGCATCGTCGTGCAGAGGGAACGATTGGGCAAAACGGCTGTCTGATGAGGTGAATCGGCAGTAGCTTCTTGCACGCCCCAACAGTCGAGCGTCAAATGGCCGAGTATACGGAAGGTCTCGCCTCAGAGACGGAGGCTCGCGCCGTCGCCGAAGCAGCGCGCGAGAGCGAGTGGTCCGGACCAAGCTTCGTTCGCGAACTCTTCCTCGGCCGCTTCCGACTGGGCCTGATCCATCCGCATCCGGTGCAGGAAGATCCCGCGGAAGCGCTGCGCGCAAAGGCTTTCATGGCCACGCTGCGCGAATTTCTCGAGCGCGTCGACTCGGACATGATCGATCGCACGGGAGAAATTCCCGAGGAATACGTGCAGGAGCTGCGCGACATGGGCGCGTTCGGCATCAAGATTCCCACGGAGTACGGCGGTCTCGGACTGTCGTACACCAGCTACACGCGCGCGATGGCGATGGTGACGAGCAAGGATGGCTCGCTCACCGCGCTTTTGTCCGCGCATCAGTCCATTGGATTGCCGCAACCTCTCAAGCTCTTCGGGACCGCCGAACAGAAGCAGCGCTTCTTCCCTCGTCTCGCCAAGGGCGCCATCTCCGCGTTTGCCCTTACGGAGACGGATGCGGGTTCGGACCCCGCAAACATGCGCACGAGCGCGACGCCGAGCGAGGATGGCTCGTACTGGACGCTGAATGGCGAGAAACTGTGGTGCACCAATGGCACGCGTGCCGAGTTGCTGGTCGTGATGGCGCGTACCCCTGATGCGATGGTGAACGGGAAGTCGCGGAAGCAAATCACGGCGTTCATCGTCGAGGCGCACGCGCCCGGCGTGAAAGTCGAGCACCGCTGCCGCTTCATGGGACTCAAGGCAATCGAGAACGGGGTCGTGAGTTTCACGAATGTTCGTGTGCCCAGCGAGAATATCATCTGGGGTGAAGGGAAGGGGTTGAAGCTCGCGCTCGTTACGCTGAACACGGGACGGCTCACCTTGCCTGCCAGCTGCGCCGGCGGTGGCAAGTCGTGTTTACAGGTGGCTCGCGCATGGGCCAACGAACGAGTGCAATGGGGGCAGCCAATCGGGAAGCACGAGGCCATTGCGCAGAAGATCGCGCTGATGGCGGCGAACACTTTTGCGATGGAGTCGGTGGCGGAGTTGTGCGTCGCACTCACGGAACGCGGCCACTACGACATTCGGCTCGAAGCGGCGATCGCGAAGCTGTGGAACACCGAGACCGGCTGGCGTATCATCGACGACTTACTGCAGATCCGCGGCGGTCGTGGGTTCGAGACGGCGGACTCGCTCCGCGCGCGCGGCGAGCCAGCGATTCCCGTCGAACGTGCGATGCGCGACTTCCGCATCAACCTGATTTTCGAGGGACCGTCGGAGGTGATGCGGCTATTCATCGCGCGCGAAGCGGTGGACCATCACTTCAAGATCGCGTTCGCCCTCGTCGACAAAGGATCGAGCGGCCAGGAAAAGCTCGCTGCACTCGGCCGCGCGATTGCTTTCTATCCCGGATGGTATCTGTCGAGCTGGTTCGGCAAAGGCTCGCTGCCCGTGTCGTACGGCGAGTTTGGCGACTTGAGCGGACATCTTCGGTGGGCGGAGCGTCAAACGCGCCATTTGGGCCGCACCCTGTTTCACGCGATGGTGCGCTTTGGACCAAAGCTCGAACGGCGACAGATGGTGCTGTTCCGGGCCGTCGACATCGGCGCCGATCTCTTTGCGATGACGGCGGTGTGTGTGCGTGCACAGATGTTGTCGAATCAGGGCAATCGCGAAGCGACTGAACTGGCTGACCTGTTCTGTCGCGAGGCGCGCCAGCGCATCGAGGCCAACTTCGCGCGCTTCTTCGGGAAGAATGACGCCGCGATCTATGAGGTATCGCGTCGCGTGCTGGCGGGCGATCACGCGTGGTTGGAGCAGGGCATCGTCGGCATGATGCCTGGCCACGAAAAGGCCGGCGCACCTGGCGCCGGCCCCGACGTTCTCGCGGAAGAGCGCGAAGTTAGAAGCCGCCCGATCGAAGTGCCTGTGTCTTGAGTGTCTGGTTGGCATAGATGGCTACTTCCACGCGTCTGTTCTTCTGGCGTCCGGACTCCGAGTCGTTGGACACGATAGGCTCGGACTCGCCACGACCAGTGGAACGAAGTCGTGACATCGCCACACCCTGCGACGCGAGATAAGCCTGCGCTGCGGAGGCTCGGCGCGTAGAGAGCGACGCGTTGTAGGCGTCCGTGCCAACACTGTCGGTGTGCCCAACGATGAGGATATCCGTGCCGGGATACTTGTCGAGGCTCTTCGCGAACGTCGTCAGGTTGTTTTTCGCCTCGGTCTGCAGCACGTCGGAATCGAAGCCGAACAGCAGGCCCGACTCGAACGTCACCTGCAGGCCTTCACCAACGCGTTCCACAATGGCGCCAGGAATGTTCTGCTGGATCTCCTTGGCTTGTTGATCCATCTGATGGCCAATCACAGCGCCGGCCGCTCCACCAACTGCTGCGCCGATGATCGCCCCTTTTGCGGTAGACCCGTTTGCGCTGCCAACTGCGGCGCCCACTGCCGCGCCCGTTGTGGCGCCGATGATCGCGCCCGATTCCTTCTTGCTCAGGGATGCGCAGGCACTGCACGCCACGAGGGCGGCGAGCAGTGAAGAATTACGAATGAATGGTTGCATGTGCTGCCTCGTCTCGAGTGAAATGCGGTGCTAGAAGTCGCCACCGCAAACCACTCATACCCGCAAGAAGCGATGCGGAGTCAGCGAGCGCGTCTATGCGACGAACGCCGTGTACCCCTCGTCTGCGATTGCTTCGGACAGGTCGTCGATGCTCGTAACTGCGGGATCGTAGCGCACGTCTGCTGAGCCGATACTGACGCGCTCGACCTCGACGCCCGGCGTTTTGCGCAGCCGCGTGTCCACTGCGCGCACGCAGTGCTCGCAGGTCATTCCTTCAATCGTGAGATGTGCGGATTTCATGGTGTTGTCATCCTGAGCGAGCGCAGCGAGTCGAAGGATCTGCACCGTTTGTCATCCTGAGCGAGCGCAGCGAGTCGAAGGATCTGCTTTTGAGAACGGGAGCCTGTCATGTGTTCAAGGCGGACGCGCAGCGTCCGCCAAACGATTCCTCGTCAAGTGGCGGGTGCCGCCGCCACCGCGCCGTCCGCCGACTTCCATTGTAGTACAATCACCGCGAACGCAATCAACGCTCCGCCGGCATACGTTCGCGCATTCAATTGCTGGCTCAGCACCACGCTGCCGAGCAACGCCGTCCAGAATGGCTCGATCGTGCTGATGATCGCTGTGCGGACCGGCCCGATGACCGCGAGACCACGCAGGAAAAGAATGAATGCAATCACCGTGCACAGGATGGCCAGCGCCGCCATCGACGCCCACGCGACCGGCGTAAAATCGAACCGTATGCCTCCTTGAAACGCTGATGCGATAATGAGCACGACCGCCGCGCCGCCCGAGGCGAAGGTCGATGTCACGGCGGGGGGTAACCCCGTGCCGAAATGATCGATCATCGGGATGTAAATCGCATAGAGGAACGCGGCGGAAAGTGCCAACGCGGCACCCATCGGATGCAGCCCGCCCGAACCGGGCACCCCGACCATGAGCGCAATGCCCACGAGTGAGAGCCCCAATGCGATAACGCGCGGACCCGTCAGCCGCTCAACCCCGCGAATCGCCGAAATCACGGCGACCCACGCAGGATACGTGTAAAACAGGAACGTGACCGTCGCGGCAGGCAGGTACTTCAGTGACGACAGCGTCACGAAGGCGATCGTGGCCTGTCCGACGCCCGTGTAGGCCGCAATCGAAATCCCACGTCGCCCTACGGCACGAAATGCTGACAACCCGCCACTCACCACCACCAGCAGCACCGCGGCGATCACATAGCGCCACACCAGCACGTCGATGAGTCGCGCACCGGCGTTCATGGCCAGCGTCGTCAGGATGCCGATGGAGCCGAAGCAGCACGCACTGACGAGGATGAACAGCGTCGCGCGCGGAGTGCGCG
>JBDTXZ010000315.1:0-5165 GCA_040005935.1 bacterium
CCGAGCACCGCGAGTGCGGCGCGGCGTCGGGCGACATATTCCGCGACAGGAAAGATTGGCGAAGTCCAGTTGGACAGGCGCTCGGCATGTTGCGCGACGATCGCCTGACGGGGCACAAACGCCAACATCGCGAAGACGACGACGCGAGCAGCGTCACGAGTGGTGCGACAGTATCGGCCAGCGGTGCGATTCATTGACACATCTTCCCGCGGCGCGCGCAGTGAGTCAAGTAATAACGGGGCCACACTGGGGCTGACGCGACGTTGCGGCGATGCTCGCTGTCAGCGTTTCGGCAGCCGAAGGTTCCTGCGGAACTGCAGTCCTCGACTTGCGAGGAATTGGCCTTCTTGTTGTGTGGAGGCGCGGCGTAACGCAAATGCCACGCGGGCGCCACCTAACGGGCTGTCGGTTGACGTGCCCACCAAATCATTGGGCAACCTGAAGCGAGTCCATCGCACTCTCGGCGGCCAGCCTCTTCGCCAGCCGCTCGATAGCGACCACCGCAGGCGAAGACGGAGCAAGATCGATCGGGGCGCCACCCGCTCGCTCGACCTCGGCGAGCCCCGCATCGAATGGCACCTCACCGACCAGGTGCATATCGTGCGCGCGACAGAAGTCGGCAATCGCCGAGCGGTCTTTATCGTCGCGCACCTTGTTCGCCACGACGACGACGTCGGGAATACCGAGTTCCGTCGCCAGCGCGGCGACGTTGCGCGCCGTCTCCATCGAGCGGTAGTACGGCTCGAGCACGGCGACGATTCGCGCGACGTGCCTGCCCGTGCCGCGACTCATGTGCTCGAGTCCTGCCTCCATGTCCACCACGACGTGGCGATCGCTCTCCGCGCGGGCCACGACCTCACCGAGAAAGCCACGGACCGTGGCGTGGGCGCTGCACAGTCAACCGGCCCCTCCGTGCCCCACCTTGCCCATCACCATCAACAGCACGTCGTCTGGCCCTCGGATGGCAAATTCCCTGATGAGCGCTTCGGGGTCGGCGGAGAAGACGACCTGCGTGGTGCCGTCCTCATTGGTATGCCGCTGCATCAGGTTGCGCGGCAGTGTCGCGATCGCAGCGGCACGCTCCGGCGAAATGCCGAGAACGCTCGCGAGATTGGGATTGGTGTCGGCGTCAATGGCCAGCACTTCGCGTCCGGTGCGTGCCCACGCTCGAGCGAGCGTGCCGGCGATGGTCGTCTTGCCCGTGCCCCCCTTTCCCGCGATGGCAATCCGCATTCAATCCCCCAATGGCGTGAGATCCCGCGTGCTCAATGCGCCGCGCGATGTTGACGCGCGTGACACTCGGCAGCACCACCTTCACTGCTGTGACAGTCACAATTCGGGTCGCTACACTCACCGTGACCCTGACTCAGCAATGGCGCGAACTCGGCGGCAAACCGCCGCGCCGCCTCCTTCCGGCCGATGTCGGTGAGACGATACTCGGTGCCGCGATCCGCGTCCAGCGCGATGTGATCGCGCGCCATGAGCCGGTCCAGCGTCTCGCGCACGAGTGGCTCCGTAAGGTTCGTGAAGCGAATGATGCCCTCCAGGCTCGCGACCCCGCCGAAGCCTTCGCCCTCGAACCAGTACAGCAGCTCGAGCAGCTCGTCCTCGCGCGCGATGCCCTCGCCAGCTCCGCCCTCGCTCACAGCAGCGCCTCGACTTCCTGCACGGCACGCGCGACCGCGTCCGCCACGGCCGGGCTCAACTCCATCGACCATTCGTCCACCACGCACGGCTCGCAACCGACGAGGAACATCTCGGCGGGCAGCGGGCCGAGGGCCTGCGCGACTTCGAGCGCGCGCGATGGAACGGTCGTGTGCATGTCGATCTCGCGGGTCGGACGGACGTCGTCGATCATGAGCGTATAGACCGTCCCGGGCGCACCACCGCGCGTTGCGGCGTCGATGATGATGAGCCGGTCGAACGGGTTCATCAGCTCCTGCGCGAGACGGATGCCGCCAGTGCCGACGTCGAGCAGCTCGACGGAATCGCTCGCCACACCGCGCGCGACGAGCTGCCGCAGCACTTCCACACCGAAGCCGTCGTCGCCACGCAGCACGTTGCCGAAGCCCGCGATGAGGGTGCGCTTCAAGTCGCTGACCCCGAGGCGGATGTCGTGCCTACGACGACCTCCACGAAGCCATCCATCACCCGCACTGGCAATATCGACAGCTGCTCCTCGGCCGTCGCGTTGGCGTAGTCCAGTCGGCGGCCCGTGCGGATGTCGTAGCGACACCCATGCCAGCTGCACACGAGCTCCGCGCCCTCGAGCGTGCTGTAGTCGAGTGGCAAGGGTCCGTCGCCGCACGCGTTGCGCACGGCGTACACCTCGCCGTCCACCCGCGCGATGAGCACGTTGGCGTCGTCGACGAGGACGGCGCGCGTTCCTCCCGGCGTGATGTCGTCGAGCGCGCAGACCCGCCGATAGACGGGGCGCTTCGCGCGCTTCAGCGCCTGCGCGGGAAGGAAGATTGAATCCGCCGCCACCGGTCGCGGACCTTTCCCCTGCCGGATCTCGAGCTCCTGGAAGCCGAGCAGGCCTGCACTCAGTGCTTCGTCAATGTCGCGCAGCACGCCGGCGTACGCGGGGTCGTCCGCCGAAGGCGCGCCGTGCAGGCGAACGGTGACGACGCCGCCGAGGACTTCCACGAGCTCGACGTCCACGCCATGGGCGTGCAGGTGGCCGCGGACCGCATCGAGTGCCTCCTCGGTGAGCGTACGCCGATCCACGGCGAGCAGGTCGTACGACATGAGCAGCAGCCGAATCGCAGGATCGGCGGTGAGCCGATTCACGAACGCATCGCCCGCCATCGACTGAATGGCGCCGAGCAGCCGTGTGAGGGCGGTGCGGTGGACGACGTCGATGCTGGCGAGCAGCGCGAGCGCGGTTTCCCCAACCTTCGGATCGGGATGCTCGGAGAGCACGCCGATGAGGCGCTCGACGTCGGCCAGGAGGTCATCGGATTCCGCGATATCCGGCGTCGCCTCGCGCGATTCTGTCACTTGACGACGCTCCACACGGCGGTCGGCGACCATCCGCCGCCGAGCGGCGTGATCGGCAACGCCCGCGTGGAGGCGGGTTCGGTGGCGAACTCCATCACCATGCGCTTCACGTCCGCGTACACTGCGGCGACGGGAGCACTCATCTCGTCCCCGAAGGCGTGCTCCAGCGGTTCGACCTCGACGACGATGACGTCCTGCGGCAGGGCATGCATCCATTCGGTGACGATGAGGGTGTTGTCGAGGAGAATGACGCCTGTCACCGCGTCCGTGACGGCACGCTGGATCTCTTCATCAGACGGCAGCACGCGGTCCCACCGGTAGGCGGCGACGGTGCCGGGAGGGCGTCCATCTTCGCGGGCAACCGCGGTGACGAACACTGCCCGGGTGATCGGCGCATGAATCGCCTCGTCGAGGAGCCACTGCCCTACCGCGACCGGACCGTAGCACAGGTCCTCGATGAGCAGGCCAGGTGGATCGGCCAGCGGCTCCAGTTCGTCGCTCATCACGATGCCGAGCGAGTGGTCGCGCAAGTTGCGATACCCGACGCCACCAATGACGGTTCGCTCCGGCCCGTTGCGCATCGTCAGTCGTCGAGGCCGCAGGCGCAGGTGTTCACTTCGCGAGTGATCATACCGGCTTCGGATTGAATGTGGGTCGTGCATGGCATGCACGGATCGAAGCTGCGAATCGCACGCAGGATGTCGATACCGCGGAAGGCCTTGGGATCGGTGGACTCCTCGAGCAGCGGCGTGTTCATCACTGCTTCTTCATACGGACCTGGCTGCCCCCATTTATCCGTCGGCGATGCGTTCCACGTGGACGGCGTGACGATCTGGTAGTTCGATACCGCGCCACGGTCGAGTACGAGGTGATGCGTGAGGTAGCCTCGTCCCGCGCCCCAGAAGCCGACGCCCATCTGCTCGCCGCGCTTCGGGATCTCGAACTTCGTGGAGGTCTTCGTGTCACCGTCCTTCAGCCGCTCCATGCAGGCCATCCAGGTATTCATCGCGATCATCGCCGTCCAGCCCACGCAGTACGCGCGCGCGCGATTGCGTTCGAACGCATTCCACACGTCCGGCACCTTCCACTCGATCTCGGTCTCGGGAAGCTTGCCCTTTGGCAGGCGAATCTTCAGTGAGTGCCCGGTGGCCTCGATGAACGGATTGTCCGGCATCTTCTTCGCCACCGCAGTGCTCCACAACCGGCCGTAGCAACCTGCTTCCATTGACAGCCGATCGAAGCGCGGCGCGGTGTCCCAGGTGTATTTCTCCTTCCAGCTTTGCGCGCCGGGCTTCGGCTTGGTGACCTTGTTCCACATGTGGTTTGGGCTGAGCGGATTGCCCGCCGGATCCGTCTGGAAGTGCTGCTTCTGGCCGCTGCCCGTCCATTCGTCGTAATACGAATGCTCGATGAATTCCTCGATCCCCATGTTGATCTTGTGGAGGTCGGTCGTCACGAGCTGGCCGTCGACGATCGCGCCCGGCGTGCACCAGCGCTTGTTGCCCCACTCGTTCGCGTTCTTGTAGAGCGTGTCGTAGGAATCGGGATCGTCGAAGATGCCGGTGTCGATGATGTTCGCGCGGCGCGCGCCGACTTCCTTGTACTTCGGGTCGTACTCGTAGAAGAAGTTGGTGATGTCGTCCCAGATCCCCGCCATCTTCTTGCCGTAGTCGAAGAACTGGCTCATACGGACGAACATCTCGTTCATCACGCTCAACGTGATGGTCGAGCTCATGCCGCCGGGCACGATGGTCTGCGGATGTGGGTACTTGCCGCAGATGAGGACGTAGGCCTCGCGCGCCACGCGCGTCATGTGCAGCGCCTCGAGATAGAGACCGCCGGTGAGCGGGTTGAGGTCCACCATCAGGTCGTGCATCGTGCGATAGCCGTGCAGCGCGACACTCGGCGCCTCCGTCACTTTCGCGCGCTCGATCATGCCGGGGTTCGTTCCCTTGACGATGATCTCCGAGTAATCGGGACCGGCAAGCAGGTGCAGGTGCAGCGGATGGTCGTAGAGAAACTCGAGCGACAGCGCGAGATTGCGGACGAGCACACCGAGCGGTGGTGGCTGGCAGCCGATCGCCATCTCGATGGCGAGCGCCGAGCAGGTCGAGTGCACGCCGCCGCAGACGCCGCAGGCGCGACTGGTGATGTAGATGGCG
>JBDTXZ010000316.1:0-5158 GCA_040005935.1 bacterium
TCACGGCCCGCCATCGCTTCGACGTTGTACATGCGTTCTGGCCACTGCCTCACGCGATAGCAGGGATGGCGGCACGACGCATCACCGGCACACCGTTGGTGAGCACGTTCTTCGGCGCCGAGTTGCATTGGCTCGCACGAAAGCATGCGTGGGCGAAAGCCGCGGTGCGCGCCATCGTGCACGAATCGGAAGTGGTGACGGCGATTTCCGAGCACACCGCAAGCGAGCTCAGGTCGGTGGCTCCCGATGCGCGTCCCTTGGTGATTCCATTTGGCGCGGCGATCACGCCGCCGGCATCGTACGCAGCGACGCGGACGCCATTTGCGGAGCAGCCTGCCGAGTTCCTGTTTGTTGGGCGACTGGTGGCGCGCAAAGGCGTCGATGTACTTCTGCAGGCACTCGCGCACATCGACGAGCGAGCGGCGCGCCTGACGATCGTTGGTGATGGTGCAGAGCGCGCGCGTCTCGACGCCCTCGCCGCGTCGCTTGGTCTTGCGGCCCGCGTGCACTTTGCCGGATACGTCCCGCAGGATACGCTCGAGCAGCAGCTGCGCGCGTGTGACGCATTCATATTGCCGGCCGTTACCGACGAGGTGGCCGGAACCGAGGGGCTCGGTGTCGCGCTGATCGAAGCGTTGTCGTATGAGCGACCGGTGATTGCGAGCAGGGCAGGTGGCATTCCCGATGTGGTACGACATGAGCACACGGGCCTGCTCGTACCGCCGGGCGACGTCGAGGCATTGGCTGCGGCGATGCGTCGCTTCATCGCCGAACCGTCGTTCGCGCGAGTGCTTGGCACGCAAGGTCGCGTGGATGTCGAAGACCGATTCTCGTGGCCGCGCATCGTAGAGGCGTTGCGGTCGGTCTATGAGGACGCAATTTCACGCCGACCACGATGACCGGCGAGCGACTCAAGGTGTTGCACTGTATCTACGACGATCCCGAGAACCTGTGGGTTGGAGGAGGAGGCGCGCGGCGCGTGTTCGATTTGTACCATCATCTGCAATCGGAAGTCGACGCGACCATTGCAACTGGATCCTGGCCAGGCGCGCAGAGTAGCATCGTCGACGGACTCAACGTTCGCCGCCTAGGTGTATCGTGGCCCTATCCTGTTAGCCGGTTGACGTACGCGATGGCGGCGGCACGCCTGCTCTTGTCGGAAGCGTACGACGTGGCAGTGGTTGATCACTCCGCATACGCACCGGTCATGATTCCGCGCGGCAGGCCAGTGGGCATCACGGTGCACCACCTCACCGGGCCGGTGGCAGCAGCGCGATGGGGTCACATCGCGGGAGGCCTGCTTGCCAAGACGGAGCGCGCAACGATACGCCGAGCGCGCGTCGTGAGCGCCACGTCCGAGGCAACCGCGCGCGCGCTGCGCAACTTCGTCAATCCGGAAACGAGCATCGTGCCCGTGTCGTCTGGTGTGCCCGACCACCTGTTCCGCTTAAGGCGGCGCGAAGAATCGTTCGTACTTTACCTCGGCCGGCTTGATGAAACGCAAAAGGGATTGGACGTGCTGCTCGACGCCTTTGCGCTCGTGCTGCGCGCAAAGCCCGACGCGCAGTTGCGGATCGCTGGCCGAGGTCCTCATGAGGCCGTGCTCCGAGCACGCACGCAGGCGCTCGGCATCCAGTCGTCAGTCCAATTCCTTGGTGCTGTGACGGATGCTGAGCGCGATGTGCTGTTCTCGAGCGCGGCGTGTCAGGTTGTGCCGTCGCGCTTCGAAGGGTTCGGGATTGCAGCCGCCGAAGCACTCGCGGCGGGAGTGCCGCTGATTGTGTCGGACGACCCGTCGCTCGTGGAGATTGTCGGTGCCGATGGCTCCGCGGGAAGGACTTCACCTCGCGGAGATGCGCATGCGTTATCGGCGGAAATACTCGCGTTGATCAGCGATGACGATTTGCGCGTGCGACTCTCCGTTGGTGGACGGATTCGGGCCGAGCGTTATCGGTGGGAAGCCGTGGCAGTGGAACACGTTCGCTATCTTCGGCAGATCATTCGTGCCGACGGCAACCGCGCGTCATCCATCGCCCGTGAGGCACTGCATCCCTCGTCGCCATCGCCGCAGTGACGGCGCTCGAGTTGCTTGGATGACCACCGGCCCAGCCGGCCGCGTCTGGCGGATCGCCGTTGTGTGCGCGCTGCTCATCGCGGCCGCGCTCTATATGGCAAGCGCATTCGCGCATTCGCCCGTTCGCGTGCGCGACGTAGAGTGGTTCGCGCATCCATGGCTGCTGGCGGCAGCCATTGCGTTGCAATCCGTCCAGTTGACGCTCGGTTGCCGCGTGTGGTGGATGCTGCTTCGGCGCACTGGCAGTGTCGAGCTGTCCGCGTGGGAGCACTGGACGATCTGGGCGGTGACGAATCCAACGCGGTACATCCCCGGTCGCATCTGGCATGTCGCGTCAATTGGCGTGTTGATGCGGTCTGCAGGCGTGTCGGCCATCACGTTGCTCACGTCGATCACCGTGCATATGTGGCTGTTCGTGCTTGCGGCGTGCGTCGTCGGCTTAGGGTTGCTTCCCGCGACGGCGTGGCCCGTGCCATCACGAGTCGCGGTGTCGGTAGTCGTGCTCGTTGGCGTCCTCGCGGGGACGCATCCGCGTCCACTGCGCGCCGTCATCGCGTTCGTCGGGCGGATGACGAAACAACCGGAACTCGAGTGGCGCGGGAGTTGGCGCACCGGCCTTGGGTTCGTTGCCATGGATGTCGGCATCCACGTACTTGCCGGTGGCACTCTGTATCTCTTGCTGCACGCGACACTCGGGATGTCACTTGCCAGTGCGCCGCGCGTCGTGGCGGCGAACGCAGTGTCTTTCCTTGCCGGCTATGTCAGCCTCGTCCCTGCTGGCATTGGCGTACGCGAAGCAGCGATGACGTTCTTTCTTTCGACAACAGAACCGGCGGGTCGCGCGGCGCTGGCCGCAATCGTCATTCGCATCGGATCGACGGCGACTGAGTTTCTCCTTGCCTTCATCGCGCTGGCGACCTTCGCGCGTCGTCGGCCGGCTGCCCGCGCATAACGGCGGCCGCTTCGAGCACGATCTCGAACGCATCTGCCGCTCGCTCCCACGTGAAATGCCGCGCATACGCGCGCGCAGCAATGCCCAATCGCTCGGCACCAGCGCGATTTGTCGCGAGCGTGCGCATGGCCAGCGTAAGCGCGGGCACATCGCCATGCGGAACGAGAAGTCCTGTCTGGCCATGTCGAATCGCATCGCGGAGCCCTGGCGAATCGCTGGCGATTGTCGGCGTGCCGAGCACGCCGGCGTCGAGAATGCTCATGCCCCAGCCTTCCTTCAGCGAGGTCATCACGTTGGCTAACGCGCGCGACATGAGGGTGATTCGCTCGGGCTCGCTGACGAATCCGCGGAACTCCACACGATCACCAATGCCGAGTTCCTTCGCGAGCTTTCGCAAACGATGTTCCTCGGGTCCGCGACCGGCGATGATGAGGCGCGCCGCAATGTTGTCGCCTGTCAGTTGCGCGAGTGCGCAAATAGGCAGGTCAACCCGCTTGTAGCGTTGAAGGCGGCCCACGTAGACGAAAAGAGCGTCATTCGAATTCGCAGGTGCGTCTTCGACGTGGGGAATCGCCGCTTGGTCTTGCGCGACTCCATTGTGAATCACGTGCACCGCCGCATCGTGATGTGTCCGCTCCCGTACCTCGCGCGCCGAACTGTCTGATACCGCAATGATTGGACAGTTCGCGTACAGCGGCAGTAACGTACGCTCCAGGAGCACAGTTGCCATGGCCACGAACGGTGACGCCGCGTCGAATGCGGTGGAGCCGAAGAGGTGGTGGACCAGTAGCACGACTGGTTCGCGCACCCACTTTGGCGTCGCGATGGGAACCTTGTTCAGGTCTTCGACAACGACGTCGAACGAGCGCTGCATCAATGCGTTGCGATAGAACGATCGAGCGGCGATTGGGTAGGTGATCCGATTGCCGCACCGGTGGATCTCCAGCCCGTCGAGCGTCTCATGGGGAAGCGCGCCACGCCAGGACGAAGCAACGACCGTAACGTGGTGACCACGAGTTGCGAGGCGTCCGAACACTTGATGCAGGTTGGTCTCCGCACCTCCGGCCTGCGGGTGCAGGCGGTCCTGCCAGTTGAAGACGAGCAAGTCGAGGTGATTCGGCACTGGCGGGACGCTCGGGCGACGACGTACTGTGCGGGCGTGGCAGACTACGAAGGCGCGCCAGCGAAGGCAAGCGCGCGAACGGATTTCGCCGTGCTCATTCCGGCATATAACGAGTGCGAGAACGTCGCACCGCTTTTTCGCGCGCTCGCCGAGGCGTTCGAGCGCCATGATCTGGACGGCGAGATTGTGTTCGTCGATGATGGATCGACCGACGGGACGTACGATGCGGCGCAGACCGTCATCGGCGAATTCGACGGTCGCGCGCGCGTGGTGCGCCATGGCCGCAACCTCGGAAAGACAGAGGCCATCCTCCTCGGCGCGCTAAGCACCGAGCGCACGTACGTCGTTTTGCTCGATGCGGACTTGCAGTATTCGCCGGACGACATACCGCGCTTTCTGGACGAACTCGACCGTGGATGGGACGTAGTCACGGGCCGAAAGGTTGGCACGTACGAGAAGCACGCCGTTAGTCGCATCTACAACTGGCTGTCGGCGCGATTGTTCGACGTCGGCGTGCGAGACCTCAATTCGATGAAGGCATCACGTCGCGCGCTGTTGCTTGAGATCCCGCTTCGGCACGACTGGCATCGCTTCTTTGTCGTCCTGGCGCACATGCGCGGCTATCGCATTTCTGAAATCGATGTCCCGTTGCAGCCGCGCTACGCCGGAGTTGCCAAGTATCAATCACGGCGACGCATCCTGTCTGGTGTGCTGGACCTGCTCGTCGTGTGGTTCAGTCTGCGCGTCAGCACAAAGCCGATGCATGTGTTTGGCGGTCTCGGGCTCGGCGCGCTGGGCGCTGGAGCGCTCATCGGACTCGTGACGCTTGCGCTGCGCGTCGCCCAGGTCCCACCGCCGCCGATTGGTTATCGGCCGATACTTGGTCTCATCGCTGTCCTGCTGCTAGGTGGCCTAATGTTGTTCGCGGTGGGATTCGTTGCCGAGTTGGTGGCGATCCTGCACGCGGAGGTCGAGTCGTTACGGACGGAGTTGCGCAAGCGCGTTGATT
>JBDTXZ010000317.1:0-5143 GCA_040005935.1 bacterium
CATCATCGACACCTATGCGTCGGGCGGACTCCACCAGCTTCCCGACACAGGAGGCGCGCTCGTCGAGCTCACGAACCTCGATTCTGCCCATGGCGAGTCTCGTCACGCGTCGCCCATTCTGCTCGACGATGGCTCGTCGGTGATGTTCACGGTCGTACGCCGGCGGGCCGGACCTGCAACCGTGATTGGAGATTTTGCCACGGCGTCGCTTCGCGGCGCGGGGGCGAGTGGAACTGTTCCGCATCACCTTGTTGGCGTCGCCGGTCGCGAGGCCATCGCGGTGCTGGACGATTGGTTCCTCTACGTGCATACCGACGGCACCACCATTCTCGCCGTGCCGTTCGACCGAGGGAGCGGCCGCGCCACCGGTACGCCTGTCGCGGTGCTGCACGATACCGCTGGAGTCATCGAAGGTGCGTCGCTCGCGAACAATGGCACCTTGCTCTACACGCGGCGCAAACCCGGGAACGCACCCATGCTCGTCGACGCGAAAGGACTGTCGACGCCGTTGCTGCCGAACGTCACCGGCATGTTCATGAATCCACGGCTCTCGCCGGATGGGCGGCGCCTCGCGATCCAGGCGAGCGGCCCGCAAGGGAACGACGTGTGGGTGTACGACATCGCGTCTCACACGCCCACGCGCCTCACCTCCACGGGCAGCGCACAGCTCCCGGTGTGGACGCCGGCTGGCGATCACGTCGTGTACTTCAGCCAGCTCGATGGCGGTAGCTACTGGTCAGTATCCGCAGACGGTGGCTCGCCGCCGCTGCGCATCGCGACGGCGCCGGGGGGGCTCGCCGGGATCGTCACGCGGGACGGGCGCGCCGTAATCTACGAGACCATGCAGAATGGTGTCTGGAGCATTCGTTCCGCATTACTCGACTCCGCAAATGCTCAATCATCGTCTCTCGTAAGCGGTGAGGCCGATAGCTATCAGCCTGCGCTCTCGCCCGATGGTCGATGGCTCGCATATACCTCGAAGGGGTCGGGACGATACGAGGTGTACGTGCGCTCTTATCCCTTGAAGGGTGGAGCAGCGCAGATTTCCGACGCGGGCGGCAGCGAGCCGGTGTGGGCCGGGGACGGGCGGCAGCTGTACTATCGGTCGGCAGGACACATGGTGCGGGCGTCCCTTGCCTTTGCGCCGAGAGTGACGGCGGAGGCAAGGGAGCCAATGTTCGCGGACGGATTCGACGGCGACATGCCGCATGCAAACTACGATGTGTTCCCCGGCGGTCGCCGCCTGGTGACCATTGCGCAAGGCGACGCGGCGATGCCGGAGGCGGTGGTGATCCTTAACTGGCGGTCGGAGCTTCGCGCGCGCTTAGCGCAGAAGTAGAGTCGGCCACCTACGGCGTCCGCTTTCCCCACTCCGGACTTGCCGGCTCCCTCGTCGCGCGAACGATCTTGTTTTGAGCCCCCATCCGCATCGCCTCGGCGACCGCGCGCTCGAGCTGCGGATCATGCCCATTGATCACCTCACGCGGCCAGTTCTCGACATCGATGTCGGGCGCCGTCCCGACATTCTCGACATCCCACTTGTCGTCCCGCGTAAAGAACCCGCCACGCGGCGCAATCATCGACCCGCCGTCCACAAACGCAGGCGTATCCCACGTCCCCACCAAGCCGCCCCACGTTCTCTTCCCAACGAGCAGGCCAACCTTCCGGTGCTTGAACATCCACGGCATCAGGTCGCCGCCCGAACCGGCCATCTCATTCACGATCATGACCTTCGGCCCCCAGATGCCGGCCGCCGGTGACGTAAACGGGTATCGATCCCCAACAGGATTGTTGAAGTACCCGTCGAAGTCGCGCTGTAGCAGATCAATGATGTAATCGGCCGCCGAGCCGCCGCTGTTGTACCGCTCGTCGATGATCGCGCCTTTCTTGTCCTGCTGCGCGAAGTAGTAGCGATTGAAGCTTGTATACCCAGGCTGCGCCGTACTCGGCACATACACATACGCGAGCGTGCCCTTCGACAAGCTGTCGACGATGCGGCGATTGTTCTCGACCCACGCTCGTGTGCGTAAACCGCCCTCGTTGGCGATGGGAACGACGGTTACACGCCAGGCGCATGTCTGTTGTGCAGATCCTTCGACTCGCTGCGTTCGCTCAGGATGACAACCGTCTCCGCTGACTCTCCCATCAGTTCGGGACGCGAGCGTTAACACTGTCTGCCTGTTCGCCGTGCCATCCAGCAGACGATAGACGTTATCCGCTCCGCGCAACTCCACGCCATTGATCGCGAGGATGTAGTCACCAACACGAACGTCGACACCCGGCGCTGCAAGCGGCGCACGCAACTCCGGATTCCACGACTCCGCGTGATAGATCCTGGCGATGCGGTAACGGCCATCGGCAATCGTGAAGTCGGCGCCGAGTAGGCCGGCAGTGGTCGGGGCGACTTCGGGACTGTCGCCACCACGCACAAAGCTGTGACCAATCGCAATCTCAGCGCCCATCATATCCAGCAGGTAGTTGAGATCGGACCGATGGTTCACACTCGGCAAGAGTGCACCGTACATCTGCTTCATCTTCGGCCAATCAGTGCCGTGCAGGTTCTTCACGTAGATGTAGTCGCGCTGATTTCGCCAACCCTCATTGAACATCTGCGCAAACTCCGCGCGTGGATCCACGTTCATTCTCAACTGCACGGAGAGACGACCGCTTGCTGGCGCGGGTGCGGTCTTGTCCGCGTCAACCAGATGGAGACCGCCAAGCGCGCCCGGCGTTCTGTAGAGCAGCTTCCTGCCGTCCGCACTCAACGCGTAGTCGCTGACGTTGCTCGCGAACGGAGTCGCCTTGCGATCCTTCAGTACGTAGCGATGCAACACGCCACCGGTTGGACCAGTGGCTTCCACCGTTCCAGTCGAGGGAACAGGCTCGATCCAGTACACCGTGCCCGCGGGGCCGGCCTTGAGCGTGCGATAGTCGCGCTGCGCAACACCAGTGACCGCGAGGGTGCGCTGCGCAATGCCGTCAAAATCAATGGCGACATTGGGACGCGACGAGCGGGACGTCCGAACGCTGTCTCCAGTTGCGGGAGTTGCAGCGCCGCGCGCGCTATCCGCTCTCACCGCACCACCACTCGGCAAAACGGGTGGCGTGGCCGCAGCGGCTTCCTTCTCTTCATCGCTCTCGGGCAGCAGCGGGCTTGGTTCACCTTTCTTCAACACCGCGAGGTACAGCGCCTTCGTCTCCGGATGATCGTAGCTCGACATGTCGAGCCATCCACTGTTCAACCCGAAGTTGGTGCTCGCAAGAAACCAGAGATACTTGCCACCAGCATCCCACGCGGGACTCGTTGCATCGGCAAGACCATCGGTGATCTGATGCTTCGCGCCAGTTTCCACGTTGTAGACGAAGATGGCGCGGAACATCGACGGAAGACGTCGTGCGTACGCGATCCAACGGCCGTCGGGCGAGAAGCGCGGGTTGAGCGAACGATCGGGCATCATGTACGGATCGGTATCGACAATCGTCTGCTTGCCGGTCGCGACATCCATCACCCACAGACGCAAATGCGTGTCGTGATAGAGAATGCGCTTTGCGTCGGGACTCCACTCAGGCGTGTAGTAGTGACTCGGCTCCGTTAACGCGATTGCGCGCTTGCTCGAGCCATCCTGACTCGCGAGGATGAGATGATACTCACCACTCGAGTCGGAGAAATACGACACCCACTTTCCATCCGGACTCCACGCCGGGTCCTTCTCCGAACTCCCACTCGAATTCGTGAGATTCCTCGCATCGCCCTTCTCCGCAGGAATCGTAAAGATCTCGCCGCGTGCTTCTACGGCGGCACGCTTGCCAGTGGGCGAGAGTGAAAGCGCGGAGATGCGCGTCGTTACGTCCTTCCACTGTGGCATCATCCATGGGAAATCGCCGTTGGCCGTAATGCCGACGACGTGCTCCTTGCCCGACGAAGGATCGAGCTCGTGGATGTAACCGGCCTGCTCGAATACGACGGAGTTCGCGCTGGTCGACGCGTCGAGTGTCTTGACGTCGAAGTCCTTGAAGCTGGTGACTTGCTTGAGTGTCTTGGCGCGCGTGTCGTACGCGAACACGTTTGACACACCATCACGATCACTCAGGAAGTAGACAACATCGCCGACCCATGCGGGATCCATTTCCTTGCTGTCCGTCCACGGTGTCGTGGTGACTTCATGCGTCGACATGTCTTCAATCCAGATTGGACGATTCTGCCCGCCGCGATAGTTGCGACGCTCGTCGTCCCACGAGTTGTTCATGCGATATGCGAGGCGCTTGCCATCCGGGCTGATCTTGCCTTGATATGCCCTTGGCTGTGGCATCGCGGTCTCGGCCCCACCGTCCAGCCCGATCATGTAAAAGCGGGGAATAGCGCCGGGCCCGTTGCTCGCGCGCCCACTGGCGAACACGACTTCCTTGCCATCTGGCGTCCACCCCTGCACCTGATCAGCCCCTGGATGAAACGTGAGTCGCTTGGGTTCGCCGCCCTCGGCGGGCACGACATACACGTCGACATTGCCGGCGTACTGCGCGCTGAAGGCAACGCGTGAGCCGTCGGGGCTGAGCTTGGGACTGCTCGCTTCACCCTGGAAACTCGTGAGACGTCTCGCTTGACCGCCTGCTCGATCGACAATCCAGATGTTGCCGGCGTAGGCGAACGCGATGTTCGTCTTGCTCACGCTGGGCGCGCGGAGCATGCGCGTTTGCGCGTTGGCCGCAGTGGCCGATAGGAGCAGGAACGCGGCGGCGGCGAGGCGAGAATCGACAGTGTGCATAGACCAGGGATCCGGAATGATTGGGCGATGAGAGTAGCCGTTTGCGATATGGTCGGATAGTGGATCCTGGCTGCTGATCCGCCTCTCGCAGCGAGCAGTTCCTTCGACTTGCTGCGTTCGCCCAGAAGGACACCTTGGTCGACGCGCTCGTTCGGGTCGATGTCTGATCGTCGCGCTCGCTCTCTTTGGCTGCGCCCGGAGCACGAAGGATGACCAGACCCTTGACTCGGCTACGCCGCCGAGCGTACGCTCGGCACGATTACGATACGCGACGCGGTGGTTTGGTGACGGACGATCCACGTGAGCATGTCATCCTTGGCGCATGCCCACTACCCACTCATCGCCAGGGACCGGTGCGGAATGCATATGTCATCGGTTGC
>JBDTXZ010000318.1:0-5138 GCA_040005935.1 bacterium
GGCGCAATGGCGGCCCAGCCTTGCGCCGGTCCCGCGAGCTCGTATATCGCTCCGCTAATCGATGCCAGGAGAAGCAGGACGACGATTGCCGCGCCCAATGGCGGCCTGATGCGAAAACGGCCCAAGAACCGAAGGACGGGGCTGAGCAGAAAGTTCAAAAGCAGTGAGAAGACGATCGGGATGAGGAAAACCCGCGCAACATAGAGGGTGTACAGCATCGCGAGTACGGTGAGGAGCGTCGCCTCGATGGAGCGACTGCGCGGCGCTTCGATGGCCTCGCGCGTGCGCTCGATGTTCGGCGTCTTCGCGTCGGGCGCCGCCGGGGTTGGCGGTGCGTTGAGATCGACGTCGGGTGTGGTCGCGGATTTGTGTTCTGGGCTCGTCACGCCGATCTCCATTGCACGTTGCTTGCCCAGCCCGCTCGTCATCCGGACGGGTCAGCAAAATCCGCACGACGGCAAGCGGAATTCGCCGACTGTGTACCGCGACGCTCCTCGATAGGCTTCGCATCAGAGCTCAGGAGAGGACCTCACGCCTCGCATCGTTACCACTGACTTCGCCGTCGCCAAGGCGCCAACCGCGCTGCGAGAGACGACACTCGCCATCACGTTGTTCGCGCTCCGCGCCTACCTCGCGGTCGTCTGGCTGCGGTTCGGCATCATGAAGGTTCAGGGCGGATGGCTTACGACGAACCCATTGCGTCCGCTCCTCAGCCTCATCGCGGCCGGCCAACTTCCGACGAGCGCACCAGGCTACTCGTTCATCGCCCGCGCGCTCGTGGTGACGCACTCTGATGTGGCTCTGAGTGTCATCATTCCCTGCACCGAAATCGGCATTGGTCTGGCGTTCCTTGCCGGAATCCGGGTTCGCACAGTGGCCGTCATCGCCTGCGCGCTGAACGTCAACCTGCTGCTCGCAGGTATCGCCAGCTTCTCGCTCGACGGACGGATGATCGTACTCCAGATCATTCTCATCTCGCTTGCGACGCTCGCGCCATATCACGCACAGCGCATATTTCCGGCATGGAGAAAATAGTCCTCGCCGACAAGCTCGCGTTGTTCACGGAGCATTGGAAGCCAAAGATCATCGGTGAATTGAACGGACAGCACGTCAAACTCTCGAAATTTCAAGGCGCGTTCGATTGGCACCACCACGAGGCGGAGGACGAACTGTTCCTCGTCGTGCGAGGTGCTTTTCGCATGGAATTTCGCGATCGCATCGTCGAGCTGTCAGGGGGCGACATGCTGATTGTCCCTCGCGGCGTTGAACATCGACCGGTGGCCGACGAAGAATGCGCCGTCTTGTTGTTTGAACCGGCGGGCACACTGAATACAGGCAGCGCGCGAACGGACAAGACGGTGGACGTGCTCGAGCGACTGTAACCGGCGGGTGCGTCTCCAGACCACAAGCAATGACAATGAGGAACAACTTCCGGACGGTGCGTAAATGACGCTTCGGCTCTACCTGTTGCGCCACGGCCAAACGGCGATGAGCCGTGCAAATGTCTTTTGCGGCCGCGGGCTCGATCCTGCACTCACCGACGAAGGCATCGCGATGGCAGAGGCATTCGCCGGAGCGTATCGCACCTGTCAATGGACGGCGATCTACTCCAGCCCACTGGATCGCGCCATCACCACGGCCATCCCGCTCGCTCAGGCCGTAAACCTGCCGGTAGAGCGACGCGATGAACTCGCAGAAATCGACTACGGCGAGTGGGACGGGTTGACGGCGGAAGTCGTCGCGCGTGATTGGCACGACGAGCACGAACGATGGAGCGCCGACCCGGCGTGGAACCCGCCGACAGGTGGCGAGACAGCCATCGCGCTCGCGCAGCGCATGACGAACGTGATCGAGGAGATCACGGGCTCACACATGGACGGCAACGTCCTCGTCGTCTCCCACAAAGCATCCATTCGCGTGTTGCTCTGCGCCCTACTCGGCGTCGACGTCGGGCGCTTTCGTTACCGCTTTGGGTGTCCCGTCGGCTCAGTGTCAATTGTGGAATTCGGAGGGCACGGTCCGCTCGCGACAGCCGTTGCCGACCGGTCGCATCTCGATGCGCGCCTCCGCGGCCTCGACGGAACGTGACTGTCATCCTGAGCGAGCGTAGCGAGTCGAAGGATCTACACCCACGCGGCTCGACATTCGTTACCGATCCGTGAACCAGGCCGCGCTTGTTCGTTGCGCAGCGCAGCGATCGTTCTGCCATCCTCTTAGACGGATGGTTTGGTCATGTTGCACCACGAGATCGAAGTAGCAGACGATTCTGCCACGCTGTACCTGTAGGGCGCCCTGTGCGAGAGTGACGCGTTCACACTCGCGCGCGTATGTGGAGAGCTCCCGTCACGCGTCACCACACTGCGACTGGACCTCCACGGCATCGACGACATGGCAGACGATGCAATGAGCGCCATCCGTGGCGTACTCCGCTATTGGCGCGAATCGCGCGGCGGGAGCTTTCGCCTTTCGCTTGCCTCGGAACGCATCGTCGCGACATATGCCGAGGGATCGTTCACCAATCCCGGTTTTGGACTTCGCACTGCACTCCCGCACATCGCCGAGGTGACGCCGGCGCTCACGGCAATGTACCTATGAGTTTGACGTAAGTGACGACACTGGCACCGGTCCTGCCTCAGGCATAAGCTTCGCGGAAATCACACTCTACGGCGAGGCCCCGATGGCGACCAAATTGGACAAGGCGATCAAGCGCGAGTTGGTCCACGGTGACAAGACGTACACCATCACGATCGCGCCCGACGGGGTCAAGGTTGTTGAAAAGGGAAAGCGCAACGGAAAAGAGTTGTCTTGGGCGTCGATCATCAGTGGCGATGCCACGTTGAACGAAAACCTGAAAATATCGGTCGACGCCACTCGCGCAGACGCCTGATTCACGCAGATATCACCCAGGACGTCCAACGTATTGCTCGCTTCGGGAGTCGTCGCTGCCTACTCGCCGACGTTTTGAACTCCAGTGGCCGGCACCCTAGCATCCGGATGACATTGCATCAGCAGCGTTGCCTCTTTCGGCACGCTGCCCCCCGGCATCCGCCTGACCCATTCGCCCATATACTTGCGCAGCCGCTTCGCGGCGTGCAAATGAAGCGAAGCGTAACAACACCCGTATCACTCCCATCCGTTTGCCAGTGAAAATCCTCGTGATTGACGTCGGCGGCACACACGTGAAGCTGCTTGCCACAGGCAAGCGGGTGCCGTTGAAGCTGCCGTCTGGACCCGATCTCACACCGGAGCAAATGGTTCGCGAGGTATTGGCTGCGACGACGGACTGGCAATTCGAAGCCGTCTCGATTGGCTACCCGGGTCCGGTGGCCGACGATCATCCGAAAGCCGAGCCGGTCAATCTCGGCGCGGGGTGGGTTGGCTTTGACTACGAGGCTGCCTTGAAACGTCCAGTGAAAATCGTCAATGATGCTGCGATGCAAGCACTCGGCAGCTACGACGGCGGGCGTATGCTATTCATGGGGCTCGGAACGGGCCTCGGCACCACGCTTGTTCGCGATGGCATTGCAGTTCCGCTCGAGGTTGCACATCTGCCGTACAGGAAGGGCCGGAGCTACGAGGACTACCTCGGCGAAAAAGGACTGAAGCGTCTTGGCGTCGATAAGTGGCGCAATCATGTCATTCAGGTCGTCGGACTGTTCATGGCCGCGCTGACATCGGACTATGTCGTCCTGGGCGGCGGAAACGTACGCCTGCTCGATGACCTCCCGCCGCATACGCGTCGCGGCAGCAACCTGAATGCGTTTCGCGGTGGCTATCGGTTGTGGCAGAAGCGAGCCCGCCTCACGTGACGGACGACGCGGCGCACGCGCCTCGCTTCTTACAGACTGGCCCGGGCGTCGAACCACGATGGACGTCGAGTGCAAAAACGGGCGTGGGGACCGCGCTCGACGGACGAAGCCATGTCTGGTTCACGATCTCGCACGGCATCATCGACGAGGTCTACTATCCGCGCGTCGACCAGGCGAACACGCGCGACCTGGGGCTGCTCGTTACCGCGGCTGACGGCTTCTTTTCCGAGGAAAAGCGCGACACGACGAGCGTCGTGCACGTCATCGCCCCCGGGGTGCCGGGCTACCGGCTCGTGAATACGTGCGTGCATGGCCGGTACGAGATCGAGAAGACCATCATCACCGATCCGGAACGCGATGTCCTGTTGCAGCGCATTCGCTTTCGCGCGCTGCAGGGACGCGTCGAGGACTACCGGGTGTTTGCCCTACTGGCGCCGCACATTCGCAATCAGGGCTACGGCAACGACGGCTGGGTGGAGCGGTACAAGGGAGTGCCAATGCTCTTCGCGCGTCGGCACGAAGTTGCGCTCGCCCTGGCGTGCGACGCGGGTTGGAACGCAATGAGCGTTGGGTACGTCGGTGCGAACGACGGATGGCGCCAGGTGAAGGCGAGCGGGTTTCTCTCCGAGCCATGCAACGATGCGCATGACGGCAACATTGCGCTCACCGGTGAGGTGAGTCTTGCCGCGAGTCCGCGCATAGAGGAAAACGTCGCGGAGTTCGTCCTCGTGCTCGCATTCGGGCTTGGATCCGCCGAGGCGGCGCAGCGAGCACGGATGTCGCTGGCGTCGTCGTTCGAGCGGGTGCAGGCGTCGTACATCCGCGAGTGGATGCGATTTCACGAGCACACCATTGGGCCGCGCGCTGCCGAGACCATGACGGGCACGCCGGAGCAAGTGCGCCAGACCGCGGTATTCGAGCTTGCGTCGCTGGCGCACGAAAGCACCCATGCTCACGAGCCGAAGCCAAGACGGTCCACGAGAGAGCGCCGCAAGACAGTTCCCGTGACTCTCCCCGCAAGTGTCGTTGATCTCTATCGGGTGAGCGCGGCGATTCTCGCCGTGCACGAGGACAAGCGGGCCTCGGGTGCCATGATCGCCAGCCTCTCTATTCCATGGGGCAACACCAAGAGCGATCACGAGCTCGGTGGCTATCACCTCGTCTGGCCGCGCGATCTCGTGAATAGCGCAGGCGCGCTGATGGCCGTCGGGCACAGTGTGCTGGCTCGACGGACCCTGCGCTATCTCATGAGCACGCAGGAGGAAGACGGCCGTTGGGCGCAGAATCTCTGGCTCGACGGCACGCCATACTGGAGCGGGCTGCAGATGG
>JBDTXZ010000319.1:0-5127 GCA_040005935.1 bacterium
GCTCTGAATCTGTCATCCCGCAGTCGCGAAGCGAGTGTCGGGATCTACTATCACGGCGCTGTGAGCAGGCCCCACGCGACGTATCGAAGATCCCGACACGAGCGGTCGCTCGTGCGGGATGACAATGTGGAGGTGTTGCGCTGACCAGTTGAAACCACCCCTGCACCCTACTTCGAAATCGTTGCCCCCACGAGCATGCCGAGTGCGCCGAGCGTGGTCTGCGCGGCGTTGAGGCCGAGTCGGAAATCCTTGTCAGTGAACGTGGAGTACATGTCGGTCACTTGGTGCCAGTGCGGATCCCACCCTGCGCCGACTTCGCGACCGCGTTCGTTTTCGCGCAGGCTGATCGTCGGTACCAGGTCCTGGAATGGCTGGCTGTCCGTGTTCGTCATGTGGCGGCCGACGGACGCGGGATAGTCCGTCGCGTAGTTTTCGTTGGCGTGTTCGAAGACCCACGCGAGAGCGGAAGCCTCGGCGGAGAGCTTCGAGCTCTGCTGGTACTCGATGTTCACGTCAGCCTCAGGCCGTTGGTCCGGACTCACAGTGCCGTCCGCGCGCGGCATGCCGTGATCGAACATCATCATGTCGTGCTGGATCATGCCAAGCCATTTTGGCTCAGGGTATTTACGTGATCCGGCCGGGCTCTCCTTGCCCTGGAGCGCCTCGCGTTGCACGACGTACGCGCGAGCCCCGTTAAGACCAGTCTCCTCGTTGTTCCAGAGTGCGAAGCGAATCGAACGATCCGTCTTTACATCGGGCATGCTCATGATGCGGGCGATTTCCATCACGAGTGCCGTGCCGGACCCGTCGTCGTTCGCGGCCTCGCCCCAGCCGTGACCGTCCATGTGTCCACCGATGATGTACATCTCTTCGGGATGCGTGCTGCCCACCTTGGTGCAGTACACTTCCTGGCGCATGCCCGGCGTGGTTGGCTGCGAGTTGAGTGCACGAAGCGCAAGATCTTTTTGCGCCAACGAATCAGTGTTTACGCCGGTACGCGTACGGATGCCGCGCATGCGTCCTCCGCCCTGCGCTGTTCCGAGCGCTGCGGCGGATGCTCGGGCCGCGGCGGCGGCGGCGCGTGATGCGCTGTCCGTGGCTGGGCGCGGGCCGGTGGGCGCGGCTGGCTGATAGTCGTACGTGATGCGCTCCACGTTAGCGCAACCGTAACTCTTGAGTTGCGTCTCGATCCACGTGACCGCGTTGGCGTTGCGGTCCGTGCCTTGGCGCCGGTCGCCGAACTTTGTCAGGCCCTTGATCGTCGCCTTGTAGCGGTCGAGATCCAGTCGCGCCGCGAGAATGCGTACCGGGTCGTTCAGCGTATCGGCGCGCGCCGCACCATTCTGCGCGGCGGTCGGCGCAGCGTGAGTCGCGATGAGTCCACAGATCGTGACGAGGGAAAGAGTCGATCGCATTGACATCGTGTTTTTCATCGAGAGAGAAGGACGAGACGCCTCGGACAGCGCGTCATCCGTGGTTACGGTCTGCAGCACACGGGCGTTGGCGGCTGCGCGCGGCACCGCCAGAAAGTCCTGGTCGGTTGGTCCATGTTGATCGCCTATCCCTGCGCCACTCGAATGGGGTCGAAGCTCGGCGCGAACAGGTGATTGATCGCGAACGCGATGACGTACGCACTTCCGCACATGCCGAACAGGATGCCATAGGCCGCCGACTCGCCACCCGCTGTGAGCTTGTAGTGATCGAGCAGCGCCCCGGAAAATTTCGGGAAGATGATGCCACCCACCGCGCCCGCCATGCCGGCAATTCCGGAAATCGCCGCGAGAGAGCGCCGCGGAAAGATGTCCGACGTCGACGCGTAGAGCGTGGCGGACCACGCCTGATGCGCCGCGGCCGCAACGCCAATGAGGATCACCGCAGTCCAGTCCGACATGCGCGGCGCGAGCACGACCGGCACAACGCCGAGCGCGAAGGTCAGCATCGCTGTCTTGCGCGCTCGCGTCACGCTCCAACCACGCTTGATGAGGTGCCCACTCAGCCAGCCCCCACCTATACTGAGCACAGTGGCAATCGCGTAGATCGTCACCAGGTAGATCCAACTGTTCTTGAGATCGAGGCCGCGCGTCTTCTTGAAGAAGTCCGGCAGCCAGATGAGGAAGAACCAGTACACCGGATCCGTCAGCAGCTTGGCGAGCACGATCGCCCACGTCTGGCGATACCCGAACAGCGCAGGCCAGGCGATTGCCGGAGCGTCCGACTCGCGTGACTGGTCGCGCTCGATGAGCGCCACCTCGGCCGCCGAGACGTGGCGGCTGTCGCGTGGATTGTTGCGAAACAGAGGAATCCACACGAGGAGCCAGCAGAATCCAGCCGTTCCCGCGACGATGAAGCACATCTGCCATCCATACCGCAGTGCAATCCAGGGCACGAGCGCCGGCGCAATGATCGCAGCGACGTTCGTGCCCGAGTTGAACAGGCTTGCGGCGAACGCGCGCTCATTCTGTGGAAACCACGACCCGAGCGTCTTGATGCTTGCCGGAAAATTCCCTCCTTCACCCGCGCCCAGCGCGATGCGCGCCACCGTGAATCCTCGCACGCTGGAGACGAAGCCGTGCCCCATCGCGGCGAGGCTCCACGCCACGATCGACACCGCGTAGCCCACGCGGATACCGACGCGGTCGATGAACCAGCCAAAGGCGATGTAGCTCAGGGCATAAGACGCCTGAAAGGCGGAGTTGACGTTGCCGTACTGCTCATTCGTCCAACCGAGCTCCGTGTCGAGCGCCGGCTTGAGGAGCGCGAGGATTTGCCGGTCGACGTAGTTGATCGTCGTCGCGGCGAAGAGCAGCCCGCAGACCAGCCATCGGAAGCGCGTGAGGTAAGGCGTCGGCGGCCGGTTAAACACCAGCGCTCATGGCACCCTTCACGACCACTTTAGGTCAACGTCCGCGATCGGCAACGTGCGAATTCGCTTGCCCGTCGCCGCGAAGATCGCATTGCACACCGCCGGCGCCGCCGCGGGAAGTCCGGGCTCACCCAATCCAGTCGGTGGCGCAGTCGACTTGACGAAATGAACGTCGACGACATGCGGAGCTTTATCCATGCGCAGCATCGGGTATTGATCAAAATTCGTTTGCTTCGCCGCGCCGCGCTCGATGAGAATCTTTTGAAACCACGCCGCGCTGATGCCGTCGAGCATGGCACCCTGCACCTGAGACTCCGCCGCGCTCAGGTTGATGATGGTGCCACAGTCGATTGCCGCGACGAGCCGCGTAATCGCCAACTCGCCAGCGCGACTCACCGTCACGTCGGCGACGATCGCGACGTACGCGTTGTTCGTATGTGTGATCGCAAGACCCTGCCCTTCACCGCGTGGCCGCGACCGGCCCCAGCCAGCTTTCTCCGTCGCAAGACCAATTACGGCCTTCATCTTCGCGCGATCGAATCCGCGCGCCGTAGCGGGAACAGCGTCCAGCAAGTCGAGCGTAAACGCTTTAGGGTCGCGGCCCGCCGCATGCGCGAGCTCGTCAACGAATGACTGGGTGGCCCACGTGTTCCCGTTGTCGCCAGGAGCGCGCCAGTATCCAGTTGGAATGCCCGCCGGCAACTTGCTCGACGCGACCTTCGATCCCGGGATCGCCGTGAACGGAAAGCCACTCGCGCTCATGTCCCCAGGCCCACCCTGCATCTTTACGAACGCGTCGTGCAGCGACACCACCTTACCGGCCTTGTCGAGCCCTCCGGTAAAGAAATGCCAGCCATTCGACCGATAGTTGTCGTGCGCGAAGTCGTGCTCGCGCGTCCACATCACCTTTACAGGAACGCCATTGAGCCGCTTGGCGATCGCCGCCGCCTCGATCGAAAACTCATTGCTGCCGCGCCGGCCGAATCCGCCGCCGAGTCGCGTGATGTGCACCACGATGTCCTTGGGAGCAAGCCCGAGTCCACGCGCCACCAAGCCCTGGCCGACGGCAGGCATCTGCGTGGGCGTCCACATTTCCATCACGCCGTTCTTGAAGAGCGCCGTACAGTTCTGCGGCTCGAGCGTCGCGTGCGCGAGAAATGGATAGTGATACGCCGCTTCCACGCGCGTTGAGTCCGCGGGCAGCGCGGCGGGCGGCGTCGCCGTCGCGAGCTGCTCCGCCTGTTTCGCCATGTCGGCGCTGTTCTGGCTTACGACGGCGCCTTCGTTCCATTTCACCTTCAATGCCTTGGTGGCACTGAAGGCATTCCACGTCGAGTCGGCGACAATCGCGACGCCGGATGGAAGTCCTTCGATGTTGTCGAGGACGAACGCGTCACGAACGCCGGTCCGCGACTTCACCTCGTCGATATTGGCGCTCGCGACAGCGCCGCCGAAAACCGGGCACTTCGTGTACGTCGCGTACACCATCCCAGGCAACCTGACATCGATGCCGAAGAGCGGCGCGCCGCTCACAATCTTCTCGTTGTCGACGCCGGGAACGCGTGTTCCGAGCAGCGTGAAGTCCTTCGGGTCCTTGAGCGGCGCGTCGGTCGGTGCCGGCATCGTCGCAGCCTTCGTCGCCAACTCGCCGTAGCTCGCACGACGCTTCGACGCGGCGTGCACCACGAAACCCTTTTCGGTCGTGCACTCACCTGTCGGCACGCCCCACGTCTGCGCAGCGGCCGCAATGAGCATCGCGCGCGCGGTGGCACCGGCGCGGCGCAACGCGCCGAAGTTCCCGACGGTCGAACCGCTGCCGACCGACATCTGGCGACCGTACGCAGGATTCAAGTCGCCCTGGACGATTGCGACCTGACTCCACGCCACATCCAGCTCTTCCGCGACAATCATCGGGAGCGATGTCTTGATTCCCTGCCCCATCTCCGAGTTCGGCGCGATAATCGTGACCGCCCCACTCGGCGCGATGCTGATGAACGCATTCGGCGCAAAGTCGGCCGCGGCCGCAGGTGCCTCTTCGGCAAACGCAGACTCTGGTCCGAAGCGCAAGCGCGTGCCGACCAGTAATCCTCCGCCGAGCAGCGCACCGACCTTGATGAATTCGCGGCGATCGACAGCACGCGGCGATGTTTCGGGTGAGCGAGTCATTCCTTGCCTCCCTTTGCCGCAGTGGAGACGGCGCCGATTTCCGCCGCGCGCTTGATGCCGGCCCGGATGCGGACGTACGACGCGCACCGGCACAGGTT
>JBDTXZ010000320.1:0-5126 GCA_040005935.1 bacterium
TCTGGGTCGCCGGCGACACGCTCTACATGGGCGCGTACAACGCCGGCTTCCGCGTGTTCGACATCAGTGGTGAATTGCGCGGGGACCTGCGCGCGCAGGGCCGCGAAATTGGACACCTCAATACCGCCGACATGGACGGCCACATCAAGAACTCGGCAATGACGTGGGGTGTTGTCGTCAACCCGAAGGATGGGCTGGCCTACGTGAACGACGACAATAACGGGCTGTGGGTCGTTCGAATCGAGCCGAAACCAAAAGTGGTGCCCTAGTTCAGCCGTGCGTCACGCCCTAACGGACTGACTTCTTCCAACGTCAGGACTCCGGACGCAAACCGCCCCGCCAAGCGAGTGCTCGGCGGGGCGGTTTGCAGTGAACTGCTAGTGCTTACGCGCGACGCCGACGGCTGACGAGGCCGAGCACCGCCAGACCGCTCCCGAGCAGCACGAACGACGCGGGCTCCGGCGAAGCGACGACGTCGCTGCCTGCCAGCCACTGCGCGGTGTTGGTTGCGAAGAGACTGTTGTCGTCCTGCCCGCGGTAAAAGTCATCCATCAGGTTGGAATCCAGAATGGTGAGGGTGCTCAAGTTCGATCCCCAGAGGGTCGCGAAGTTGCCCGTAAAGAGCGACGTGCCGCCCACCGCCAGCGATCCGCAGCTGTTGGTCACCGCACTGACACCTGCCGTGAGCGAGCTGGCGTACGCGGTTGCGTACGAGGTGAAGTCGCACTGATTGATGACCGTCCCACCAACAATGGACCCGATCTGAGCGTTCCACGTTGGCCAAAGCTGGTTCTCGCCGATGATGACCGTGCGCCGGCCGGTGGCGATGAACGCCGCAATGTTGGCGGCCTCGGCGCTCGTCAGTGTGGGTCCGTAGCGCTGATCCACCCACAAGCGATCATACGTGAGGAGCGTGCTGAGGCTGCTGAGGTCCGCAAAGGCGTCGACGTTCCCAACCCCGAAAGCGGTGTTCAGCTGCGCGGACATAAAGGTCCACATGCTGCCGCCGTATCCGTTTTCGGTGTACCCACCCTGAGACTGCGCGACATACAGCTTGGCCTGCCCGGATACGGCAGATGGAAGGGTCGCGGAAGCGAAGAGTACTGCCGCAAGGCACGATCTTGTGGAAATGGCAAGGCGCATCGATCTACCTCCAATGGGACGGGGCCGCCGAGCACGGGCGAAAAGCGTCGGCGAGCGATTGGCAAGAGCCATGCGTACCGGTGGAGCTCCGGATTGAAAACGACAACCGGTTGCCGTTATTGGAGTTGCGCACCAAGCAGCATGCTTCGCCCATCATGCATTGCGTAGTGTGAACTCCACACTGTTGCGGTGGTTGCGCAGCAAGTGCCAAGCGCGCCACGGACTGTTACGAGAGAAGGCTTCACAGCGAAACCTCGCGAAGGGTAGAGTCCCTCGCGGCCGCGACTTCATGGCGACCACCAATACGACCACTTCACCTGTAAGACGTTGGTCATAGGTGCGCTGGCGAGTCCGCGCGCCGCGTCTCCGATCGTCCACGTGCGTCCATCCGATAGGCCGGTGCGCTGCTGGCTCCAAACGACGAACAGTGCGGAGCCGGGCCGGTATTCCCAACGTACCACGGCATTGCCGAGTAGTTCTCGCGTACCGAATGATGGATCGGAGAGTCCGGCGGGCAGAACATTCAAGGGACGCACCCGCTGCAGCGCATCCACGGCGCGCGCGTTCGCGACCGTGCCGTAGTCTCCGTACGTGGCAGTTCCCACGAGTGGCTGCATAAAGAGCTGAAGCGTAAGTCGCGACGAGAACGACACGTCGGTGCGCATGATGATCGACGCCGTGCGCTGATGCAGCCGCGCCAGGATATCGTGGCCGCCGGTTGAGTCACGAGTGCGTCCCACCAGCTGCCACGCGCGGTCGTCGTTCTCCACGGTTCCACCGAGTTCGATGCGCACGTGATCCACGACGCGTGAGTCGAGGTTGGCGGACAGTGTTCTTCCGCGGCTCACCGGTGCGTTCTCGCTGAAGGTGCTCGCGGTCGCGGTGAACAGCGTCCGTTTACGCGTATCGGAGTGCACGGTGCCCGACCACGTCACACGCGGCGGAAGCAGCAGGGCCACGCCGCCGCGCAGCGCGTCAGTCGACAGCGCACCGCCATCGTAGTTCATCGCGGCGGTACCACCCCAGTCGCTACGCAACAGGTCCGCGCCCGCGTTGACGTTCGCCACCAGCGCGCGACGCTCGCCACCAGTACTCCACCCGGCGCCCAACTGGTCGCTACCCACCGACCATCGGCGAAACGGACCCTGCGGAGCAGACTGTTGGTACTTGATGGAACTGGTGGCGATCGCCCAGTCCGATGAACGCTGAAACCCGACGTCGTTGGCCTCGAAGCCCGGCGACATCTCTCGCCCCGCCACGCTCCACAACCAGTGCTCTCCCGCCACTCGGCCCAATGTCACTTGCATTGCGTGGCCAGTGAGCGACGTCGCCGTGGAGTCGTTCCTGTACTGCGCGAGATGCTCGGCATCTGGCCTCAGGAGATAGTGATCAGGCGACGCCTCCACGGCGCGGATGGCCGATGCGGAGCCACGCAGGTCGCTCGCGGCCGCCCATGCCGTCACCTCGTAGTTGTCGTTCGCAAAGCGATGGCGCGCATCAGCGCCCAACACCATGGCGCGCTGCACGAGCTGAGGCGCGTTGGCGACACCGGGACCCATCGCGGCACGATTGACGATGGTCGCGATTGCGCCGAGCGCACTCGCTCCGCGTCGGAAATCGCGCTTGCCGCGCGCGACGACGTACTGCGTTGCCGGTTCCACAGTGAATTTGCGTGCGCCGCCAATCGAATCGGCCACGTTTGCGGTTCCCTCGGTACTGGATGCCGCGAGCAACCCCACAGAGATGCCGCTTGTCGTGCGCCCCTGGAGTTTCGCTGCGCCCAGCAGTTCGGTGAATGCGGGCGCGTCGAGCACATAGCTGGCTGGTGGCACGCCGCCACGCGGAGCGCGTCCGATGCGTCGAGAGTAAAATGGGCTCTCCGTCGCGAGCGAGATATCGCGTGAGTGAAAGCGCAGGCCGATGCCACTGCTGCCGTTGAACGAGAATAGATCAGAGCCCTCAACGAAGAACGGTCGCTGTTCAGGAAAGAACGTCTCGTACGACGTCAGGTTGACCTCGGATGGATCCGCTTCGACCTGGCCAAAGTCCGGGTGGATCGCGAGCACGAGGTCCAGCGCAGGAGTGATGCGCGTCTTGATGTCCGCGCCGCCGAGCAGGGTGGATCCGCGAGGTTGGCGCGCGCTGTCGTAGTCGCCCGTTCGCGCTGGGGAATGCGCGGCCCGTGTGGCGACATAGGGAGCGACCTCGAGATCGGCGCGACGGCGCGGCACCACGATGCCGCGCACCTCGCTGAAGCGCGACACGATCCCCACCACCGTCGGCAGTCGTGGCGACCAGTTCGACACCTCACCGCGATGCGGTGTGTACCGGTAGACATTGAGGCCCACAGTGATCGTCGAGTCGGCGCCAGCCGCGTGATCGCGCGCACGAAGCGCAAGCTGCGAGAACGGGATGCGGTACTCTACAGTCCACCCAAGGGAATCGATGATGGCCGTCGCTTCCCATACGCCGTTCCACGCCGGGTCATAATTCACGTCGTCGCTCCAGAGCCCGTCCACCTGAACACCGCGCGGATTCACGCCGAGGCTGACGGCGGTGCGATGGTCGTGTCGACTGTCGATCTCGACGAAGATCCAGTCCGATGCGCCTTCGTCGTCCCGACGCGGGTATGGTGCGATGATGGAGTCAGGGTGCGGATCGAAGGCGCGCACGGCGACGTAGAGTGCGGCGTCGTCGTAGAGGATGCGCACTTCGGTTCGCAGGTTGGCCGCCGCGCCAGGCCGCGGGCGCGATTGCACGAAGTCGGACAGGACCGGCGCCGCACGCCACGCGCTGTCGTCCAGACGGCCGTCGATGTGCGGCGAGGTAGCGGTATGCGTGGCCCATGCCACACGCGGCGCGATCCTCGCGCTGTCGAGTGAGCGGTTTTGCGCGGCGGCCGTGGTTGCGGCAGTGAAGACCGCCACCGTGGTAACGCGTGCGTGCCGACGCATGCGTTGCAAGAAAATCGACATGGATCGCATAATGGTCTAAAGGCTTATAGGCCATTATGGGGCTCTGATGCCCCGCGCGCAAGCGCCACTCCTGCGCGCGATCCGACTCGCGCCCGGCGAGCCCTACTGTTTTGCGAGGTGCCGCTTCACCCGCTCGCGGTTGCCACACTCTTCGGATGAACACCATCGTCGAGAGTGGTTCTTGCTTCGGTCGACGAAGAGCCAGCCGCAGGGCGCGCCGGCACACTCGCGCGTGCGGACAAGGTCGCCCGACTGGAGGAACGCCGTCGCGGCAATGGCGATGCGCCACAGTGGTGCGTCGAGCGGTGGAGCCGCTTGGTCCCAACCCAGCGCAAAGCCATCGGCTGTCTGCGCGAAGCGCGAGTGCGCGAGCGCATCCAGGTACGCGGCGCGCACGACTTCCACGTCCGCTTCCTCGGCAAGTGTCGCCTGGACGAACGCGCGGCACACGCGATACAGCGCTTCGCGGAAGGCGGTGGCCCGTTGGCGTGTCCGCTCCGCTTCGCGCGGCGAACGTTCAGCCGCGGCCACGAGCTGTCCGGCCTCTGCCGATGTGTGGAGCCCCGCGCGGTCTGCCCACATGGCCAAGTCAACGTACGATTCCAGCCACTCCGACGGCGTGTCACTGGCGTGCCAACCAGCCGTATTCACGAAGTCCAGTGCGACGTTCCCGCCGCGCAACGGGATGGCGCTGACCCGCGCGTCGTATGTGTTCGACATGAGCGTACCGTACTGCGCGCGAGGCAGTTCGCGCCAGTAGCACCGGCTGTCGTCCTGAGTGTTGCGAAGGGCCGGAGAGTTCAAACGGTGACCGCAACGCAGGTTGTCATCCCGCACGAGGCACTGCTCGTGTCGGGATCGTCGTTTCGGCTATTCTGCCGTCAAAGGGCCACCGAGGATCTCTCTCGGTCGCGCGATCGAACGCGCACGGCACGGAGGCGTGTGGACGGTGGAGCCGCAGTCGAGGATCCGCGTCGATCCGCCACATCCGCGTCAATCCGCGCCAAG
>JBDTXZ010000321.1:0-5097 GCA_040005935.1 bacterium
GACATGCTTCGGCAGATCGAGCTCGGTGGCCATGTGCACGACATCGGCAAGATCGGGGTGCGCGAAGACGTGCTCAACAAGCCGGGTAAGCTCACGGACGCCGAGTATGAGCACATCATGACGCATCCGGTGGTTGGCTGGCGCATTCTTGCGCCGCTGCTTGGAGAAACACCGGTGGCGCTGAACATCGTGCGCTCACATCACGAGCGTTACGATGGGCGAGGCGTCCCAGACCGCCTGGAAAAAGAACAGATTCCGTTCGAGGCCCGCATTGCGGCAGTGGCGGACTCGTTCGACGCGATGACGAGCGATCGCCCGTACCGCCCGGACGGCATGAGCATCGAGGCATCGGTGGCCGAGTTGGTCCGATGCAGCGGCACCCAGTTCGATCCGAAGATCGTTGCGGCTATGGTCTCAGCGGTTGAGGGAGGTCGAGTCACCCTGGTGCCGCGTGCGCCATCGTACCTCGCCGCTCAGGTGCGGATCGCCTAGAACAGCTCGACGATGCTCGGCTGCTTGTAGGCGCTGAGCGTTTCCGCGCACCAGCTTTTCACAGCGTCTTCAGTAACCGATCCGCTCACGCGCAGCAGGATGTCGTTCTCCTTGAACGGATCCGGGAGCGGCCGAACTTCAACATTCGTCACGCCGGGCATCGCGCCGACGACGCGCTCGAGCTCACGCGGATAGACGTTGAAGCCATTGCGCGTGAACATTGGCTTCAGCAATCCGATAAAGCGTATGGAGCCGTCCGCGGCGCGCACGCCTTCGTCTCCGGTGCAGAGCCACTCGCCGCGATGCGGAAGTCCGACCTTGCCGTTGAGGTAGCCGTGAAAGATGTTGTCGCCGCGAATGCAGATTTCGCCTGGCGTTCCGTCTGCAAGCTGCTCGGCGTCTGGCTCCATTCCCGTCGCGTCGTCGCCGTAGTGTGCGGGCGGGAAGATGCCGACGTCCACTCCCGGCAGCGCGGTGCCCATGCTGCCGCGCACGTTTGGGCGATCCGGGCGGTTGACGAGACACACAGGGCCCGCTTCGGTGAGTCCGTAGCCTTCGCGGAGCTCATGACCGGTGACGTCCGCCCACCTGTCCTTCAGCTCGCGCGGCAGCTTTGCGCCGCCGCAGATGCTCAGGCGAAGTGCGCTGTTGCGCAGGTCCACGCCACGTTTGGTGATCACCGTGAGCAAGGCGTAATACACCGCCGGAACGCCCGTCAAGAGAGTGATACCGTTCGCGATCAATTCCACCGCCTTGGTGGGACTGAACCGCTCCATCGTGGTCACGCGCGCGCCAAGCAACAATGGCGCGGTGGCCGTGACGGTCAGGCCAAACAGGTGCGCGAATGGAAGCACGGCGAGTGCATGCTCGCTCGCAGTCATCTCGAGCGCCTGAATGGTGGACCGGGCGTTAGTCAGCAGGTTGCGATGGGTGACCGCGGCGCCGAGTTGTGTGCCGCGCATCGCGGAGGTGTAGACGATTGCGGCTTCTTCGTCGCGCCCGGTCGCATTCGTCTCGCCTTCGAGGGACAGGCCGTGATGCGAGCCCAGGTCCACGTCCAGCGTGCGACCATCGGCGATGACGCGCGCCCTGCGCGGTGATTCGTCGAGAAGCACAGTGGTCAAGCCTTCGGGAGCTCTCGCGGCGAAGGCGCTGGTCGTGAAGATCGCGCCGACGTTCGCGTCGGAACACTGAAAGGCGATTTCCGCAGGGGCCGCGAGCGGGTTGATCAGCACCGCCCCGCGCCCTTCGCTCGCGGCCAGCGCGGTGAGAAAGGTAGGCGAAGTCGGGAGGAGGAGCGCCGACCGACGGCCGGAGAGCGCGCGAACGAGCGGAGCGCTGCGTTGCAACAGTGTGAGACCAGCAGCGATCAACTGCTGCCCCTCGAAGTCGTCCTGTGGCGGCGCGCCTGCAGCGGTGATGCGTCCACCACCCGCCGCGAGGGCCAGTGGGAGAAGCGCGAGCGGGTTACTCAGATCTCGAACCGGCTCAAGGATGCCTTGAGTCGTTCGGCCACTTCGGCGAGGACCTGGCTGGAAGACGCGACGCCCGACATGGCTGACGTCTGCTCCGACGCGACAGCGCTCACCTCCTGCGCGGTCGCCGCGTTCGTCTCAGCGGCTGTGGCGAGTGCCTCGATTTCGCGCGCCAGCGATTCTGCTTCGCCGCGCTGTGCTTCGGCGGCGTCCACGATGCGATCGACGGCCGCGCGCGCGCTGACGATTTCCCGATCAATCTGCGTGAGGGCTTCGGCGGACGCACGAATGACAGCTTCGCCCGCGGTGACGCGATCGCTGGCCTGAAGAATCTGCTCCTCGGTGCGCACGGCGCTCGAGCGAATCTCGGCTGCAAGGCGACGAATCTGGTCGAGCGCGCGGGCGCTTTCGGCGGCGAGCTTTCGTACTTCGTCCGCGACAACGGCGAAGCCCTTCCCGTGCTCACCTGCGCGAGAGGCTTCGATCGCAGCGTTGAGGGCGAGCAGGTTGGTTTGACGTGCGATCGAGCCGATCACATCGGTGATCTTGCCGATGCGTTGGGATTTCTCGCCGAGTTCGACGACGGCGAGCACCGCGGCGGCGGTGACGGCGCTGATCTCCGCCATCGCCTGCAATGCTTCGCCGGCGGCGATTGTGCCACGACGAGTCGTTCGCTGCGCGACATCGGCTGCACTTCTCGCTTGCTCAGCGTGGCTGGCGACGGCCACTGCGCGGCCTGCAACACGGCTGGACGCATCCGAGGCATTGTTGACGCCTCGCGTCTGCGCCGCTGCCGCATCCGCGATAGCGCCTGCCGCGCTGGAGACCTGGTGCGTGGACGCATTCATCTCCTGGGCGCTGGCGGCAAGCTGCTCGGCCGTTGATGCCACATCAGACGCGCTCGTGTCGAGCTCCGTGACGAGCGCGCGGAGGCCCTGCGTCATTTCCCGGAACGAATTCGCGAGCTGGCCGACTTCGTCGTCACTTTCGAAGCTCAACTCCTGGCGGAGCCGGCCCTGCGCGACGCGCTGCGATTGCTGCGTGAGCGCGGTCATTCCACGCGAGAATTGACCAGCGCCCCAGAACGCGATTGCCATCGCAAGCACGAGGGCGATGGCCGAATACGCAACGATTTCCATCGCGAGGCGCTCGGCTCGGCCGGCCGGGAGGTCGCCGCGAAGACTGCCAAATGTGGGCGCGACGACAATCACGAGCGTAAGCAGGACAGCGCCACCAACCATGGCCGCCATCTTGAGTCGCACGGGGAATTTCGGGCCGGCGCGCAGGGTAAGGAGGGTCGGAGAGGAGGAGGTGAGACTTCATCGACGCCGCCACGTTCCGGCACATACCGAAGTTATGGGGCGAGATCGCTTGCGGACAAGCGTCTTTTCACGCTTGTCTGAATAGTTGACCCGAATACCTTTCGCCTTCTGACTTGCGGAGGCGTCATGGCGGAGGGTGGCAACGTGGAAGGACTCATGGTGGGCGTGTCCGGGATTCGGGGACGCGTGGGCGACGCGCTCACGCCCGAGGTCGTCGCGCGGTATGCGGCCGCGTTCGGTGCATGGTCGATCGCGCACAATCCGTCGCGGGCGATCGTCGTGGGTCGCGATAGCCGAGTGTCGGGCCCGATGTTTCATCGCATCGTTGTTGGCACGCTTCAGCTCGTAGGTTGCGACGTCATCGACATCGGCTTGACCACCACTCCGGGCTGCCAGCTCGCCGTGGAATACCATCACGCCGCGGGCGGACTGATGCTGTCCGCGAGCCACAATCCAATCGAGTGGAATGCGCTCAAGTGTATTGGGTCGAGCGGGCTGTTCCTCGAGGCGAGTGAAGGCGCTGCCATGCGAGCGCTGGTGGAGACGGGTACTCCTCACGCGACGTGGGACAAGATCGGCACGGTGACGCAGGACGACGACGTTGCGCGTCGTCACATCGAGTCGGTACTTGCCATTCCATACCTGAACGTGGAGGCAATTCGCGCTCGCCGATTCAAGGTGGCGCTCGACTGCGTGCGGGGCGCCGGCGCCACGATCATGCCGGCGTTGCTCGAACGCCTTGGCTGCGACCTCGTTGGCATGAACATGGAACCCGACGGTCTCTTTCCACGCGAACCCGAACCGATTCCGGCAAATTTGCGCGAATTCGAGACGTTCGTCACGGCGTCGGGCGTCGATATCGGCTTCGCGGTCGATCCGGACGTCGACCGTCTGGCGCTCGTGAGCGAGGAGGGCCGAGCGATTGGGGAGGACTACACGCTCGCGCTTGCCGCGCGGCTGGTGCTTCGCCATCGCCCAGGACCAATCGTCACCAATCTTTCGACGAGCCAATTGATGGACGACGTGGCACGCGACGCTGGGGTGGAAGCGGTTCGCGCGCCCGTCGGCGAGGTGAATGTCGCCGTTCGCATGCGGGAGCTGAACGCGCCAATTGGCGGAGAGGGGAATGGCGGAGTAATTCTTCCGGAAGTGCATTTGGGCCGGGATGCACCAATCGGCGCGGCCCTCCTTCTGCAACTACTGGTGGAAGAAGATCGTCCACTGAGTGCGGTCGTGGCGAGCTTGCCCAGGTACGTGATCGTCAAGGACAAGCTGGACCGCCCGAACGCGAGCCTCGATACGGTGTATGCGGCGCTACGTTCGGCATTTCCGGACGCCACGGTCGATACGCAGGATGGGCTCCGATTATCGTGGCTGGATCGGTGGGTTCACATTCGTCCCTCAGGTACTGAACCAATCGTTCGAGTCATTGCCGAAGCGCCGGATGAAGGCGCCGCGCGCGAGCTGGTCCGCCGGTCACGTGAACCACTCGACGCCCTCGGACGCTGATCGAAGCGGGGGCGTCGGGCACGAAGAACTTTTGGCAGCATATCTCAACAAGGACAGCGAATCATGTGCGGAATTGTCGGCTATGTAGGTACGAAGAACGCGACGACACTACTCGTGGACGGGCTGAAGCGCCTGGAGTACCGCGGGTATGATTCAGCGGGCGTGTCGATGATGAATGGCGCGGGTGTGGAAACGCGCAAGGCGAAGGGCAAGATCGCCATGCTCGAGGCCGCGATCGAGAGCCATCCCATCAAGGGCAACGTCGGCATCGCACACACGCGCTGGGCGACGCATGGGCC
>JBDTXZ010000322.1:0-5095 GCA_040005935.1 bacterium
CCTAGTCTCGACAGATGCGTTTCGTTGGCCGTACTACCGGCGCAGAGGCTCAGGAACTCCGTGAACGAACGAAGATCTCCGATGTTCAACAACTGGCGCACGTCACGTTGCACGTAGGTCGCGACGTAATCGGCGAGCCACTGGTGCGGCGGAATCTGCCGGTCGAAGATGCGCGGATAGGCGCCGGTCCACAGCACCTCGAACAAATCGATCGGCGCCGAGGGAAAGCGCTGCAACTCCTACCAGCTCGGCGGATAGAGCTCCAGCGTGGCGGTACGTCCGGCCAACGACTGCGTGATGGACGCCGAGAGTGCCAGGTTCTGCGAGCCTGTGAGGATGTAACGTCCGCGCGCGGGACGTTCATCCACCTCGGCCTGGAGATAGCTGAACAAGTCCGGAACTCGCTGCACTTCACCGATGACGGCCCGGTCGGGCAACGACGCGAGGAACCCGCGCGGATCGGCAGTCGCGAACTCGCGGACGTACAGCGGTTCGAGACTCACATACGGTAGATGCGGAAAGGCCGCACGACAGAGTGTAGTCTTGCCCGATTGCCGGGGTCCCGTGACACTGACGACAGGATAGAACCGGGCCAATTCGGCCAGTCTGGACGCGGCATCGCGAGGGATCACCCGGGCGGGATATGTCGCGACAACGAATTGGCAATTGGTTTGCCAATTCGTTGCGCCTGGGCCGGCCTATGGAAAGACAGTAGCTGGAGGAGTCAGCTACCATGAAAATCCCGCACAGCAAGCCCGTATTTCATGGTTCAGCCGCCATCGTCGCTCACGTAGCGTGTTTTGATTCGCCACGCGTTCGAATGGTGACGCTTTAGTCGTTCAGGATGCTCATTTTGATCCATGCTCCCTTGCCATTTTAGACTTTTGCCGAGCAGACTATGGGTATGCCTGCTATCCGCCGACGCTGGACGCCTGAGGACGTACGGCAGCTCAATGTCGACACGCCGTCGTGGCCGCGGTATGAGCTGATCGGCGGTGAGCTGCTCGTGACGCCATCGCCTGGTAGTCCGCACCAGCTCGCCGTCGGCGAGCTCCATCTCGTCATCGCGCCCTACGTCGATGCGGAGGGGCTCGGGCTGACGTTCTTTGCTCCGTCCGATGTGGAGCTCCGCGAGGGCACCATCACGCAACCTGATCTCTACGTTCTCGCCGCAGGGCCTGCCGCTCATCAGAAGGGGCTTATCACTCTCAATGCGCTCGCCCTACTTCTGGTCGTCGAAGTCATTTCGCCCAGCAGCGTCAGGACCGACCGTATCATCAAGCGCGAGTTCTACATGGAGTCAGGTGTTGCCGAGTATTGGGTTGTGGATCTCGATGCGCGGATGATCGAACGGTGGACGCCGGAGCGGGACACTCCCGTGGTCGAGCGTGCGCTGCTCGCCTGGCAGCCGGCTGGCGCCTCGCGAGCGCTCAACGTCGAGCTGCCGGCGCTCTTCAACCAGATTCGCCAGAAGTCAGCGTGGGCGGCCGAACTCGGTCCCGACCGCCCATGACGCTGACCTCTGCCTCGAGAGTGCAATTGCTGGCGAGAAACCGAAACCACGACCTTGCCACGGAGTCCGATCTGCAACATATTTGTTGCATCAAGGAGATTCTCATGGCATCAGCTGTCGCACTCGAGGTACGTCGCGTAGCCCTCGCAGGGGCGAGCGTAGAGGCAGGAGAAGTAGCCTTCGCGAGCCGAGCGGATCTTGCCGAGTGGGTCGGCACGCATCGGAGCCAGATTACGCGGGCGGCGAAGGGGCAGCAGATCGGCGGAACGGAAGGCTGGCGCCTCACCGTGCTCGCCGCAGTGGTCACCGCATTGCTCGGCATCTATGAGCCAGCGGCGGTCTCGGGTTGGCTGCATGGAAGCAATCCTCACCTCAACGATCGCCGGCCGCTCGACGTCCTCGCTGAAGGTGACGTGGCCTCCGTAATGGGCGCCGTGCAGGCCGCGCGCACCGGGGTGTTTGCCTGAGCGGTCCACGACAGGCGTGGCGGTGTTTTCCGTGGGACTCGGCCGCGTCCGAGGGTGCGCCCTGGTCGGCGTCGTATCTCGTACCTGGGCAGACGATCGGACGATTCGATCTTCACGATCGTCCGCCAGTGCGCTACCTGGCCGAGTCGCCGGAACATGCGCTCGGCGAGGTGCTCGGCCCCTTTCGCGGGACGACCTTTCACCCAAGCTACCTGCGGCAGTCGGGACGCCCGCTCGCGCTGGTCGAAGTGACACTGACACGCTCACTCGTTGCGCGCATTCCCGACTGCACGGACCCCGCAGTCCTCACGAAACTCCAGTTGCGCCCCGACCAACTCGCGCATCACGATCGTCTCCTGACTCAGGCTGTGTCGCGCGCGCTGCACGATGCGGGCAACTACGCCGGTTTACGATGGTGGTCGGCACTGACCGGAGCGTGGCACACCACGGTGGTGTTTACAGACCGCGAACGGAATGGCGACGTCGGATTCGGCGTACCGCAAGCGCTCTCGTCGTCAGACCCGACGGTGTTACGCGCATTGGCGGTTCTCGGTATTCGCATACGCTGAGCGGTCGCCCCCGCGCGCTCGGCTTCACGGTGTAAGGGATGCCATGCGTTCGTCTGCACCATCGCGCGGCGAAACGATGCCGCTGAGCACAGGCACAAGGATCACTTTGGTGAATGCACAGTTGCCCTTCGGACCCGTCGCCGAGCATCTTATGTCCATGCCAGCCCTGCGCGAGCACTATTGGACCATCGATGAGGTCGAGCACCTCATCGACGAACGCCCGGGGTATACGCCCCGGTTCGAGCTCGTGGACGGGAGCCTGCTCGTGACGCCCGCGCCCAACCGACGGCACCAGCGCATACTCGGGGAGCTGTTCGTCCGCGTGCGAGAATACGTCAATCGTCATCGTCTTGGCGAGGCGGTATTCAGTCCGAGCACCGTTCGCCTGACCCCTCAGACGCGATTCGAGCCGGACCTCTACGTGATCCCGATGGTCGACGGTCGCCGCCCGCGATCGCAGGATCCGGTGACCGCGCTGCTGCTCGCCGCCGAGGTCCTATCGCCTTCATCGGCGCGGCATGATCGAATTACCAAGCGACGGTTTTTCCAGCGCCATGGCGTGCCGACGTATTGGGTTGTGGATGGTGAGGCAGAGGCGGTCGAGCTGTGGACGCCTGACGATGAACGCGCCTCGCTCATTGACGACCGACTCGTATGGCAACCCGATGCAACGCTGCCAGCGTTCGAACTCGACGTCCGCGAGTTTTTCGCCAGCGTCGCCGACGAGGACCCTCCGACGCTCGGCTGACGCGCTATTTCCGCCTCACCGCTTCACGGCACGGTTGTTCGCGCTGCTGCTGCGACTCTATCAACGGCGGGCGTCCAGCAGCATGACGTCGTACAGCCGGAACTTCTCGTCTCTCGTCACTATCGTGCAGCCCTCGACGGTCGCGGCGGCGATGATGAGTCGGTCGAACGGGTCGCCATGGTGGCGAGGCAGGGCCAGCACCGCTTCGGCGTGCTCGAAGGTGACCGGGAGCTCGATGAATCCGCCGTCGGACACCGCTTTGTTCGGGCGCCGCTTGGTGCGCAGCTTTCCGAGCGATGACTTGATGGCGATCTCCCACGCTGACGCCGCGCTGACATATACCTCGGTCGCGTCCTGAATCGCGGTTCGAGCCCTGCCGCCCAGTTGAGGGTCATTCGCGTCCCACCAAATCAGCGCTTCCGTGTCGAGCAGAAGTGCCGTCACTCGATCGTGCCGTAGAACGCGGCGAGCACCTCAGGCGGCAGCGGATCATTGAAGTCGCCGGTGACCTTCCATTTGCCGGCGCCCTTACCCGGAACCCGCGTGGCTTTTGGCGCGAGCGCGACGATCCGCGCCTGCGGCTCACCGTTGCGGGCGATGATGATCTCCTCGCCGCGCGCGGCGCGCTGGACGAGCTCCGAGAGCCGAGCCTTGGCTTCGGCGACGTTGAGTGTTTCGGCCCGAATCACCGCGACCTCCGTTGTGACCACTGTAGTCATTTCATACTATCATGATAGACCATCTTAGTCAATCGTTCGGTGATTCCGAGAGGACTCCTGTACGCACCGTTTCATTGATTCAAGCTGGGAGTACGCACATTCTGCTTTGCTAAATCCGCACGGATAACGTTGCTATTTGCACCTTCTCTACTTTACGACTTGCACAAGAGCTTGCAACTCGCACAGGCATGCGTGCGGGGGCTCGCTTCGGTCCGAGGCGACGTTCCTCTCGATGTTTGATACGTTCGACATGTGAGCCTTGCTGATGCCAGCGTGGTCCCGGGGAACTATTCGCAACGGTCCCTCACCAGTGCGTCTCTGGCCGAAATCCAGAGCGGCCGGCCAAGATGAGGACTCGACGGACCATAGAACGGAGCCTGTCGGCATTCGTCCCCACGCCGCCATTTGGAGATGCTGCGACGTGACGACGCGTGTCCCGACCTCTGCCGTCGCGACTTGCGGTGAACTCTTGCCCAATTTGAAAGACTGGCTATCGCCTCGGTAAGATCGCCCCCGCTGCGCGCATTCTAGAGTCAATGACGCAGACCAACTTCCCAGATCAGGGATCTCTCGAACTCCCAATGACCAGCGACGCGAACATGGCTGCGCTGATCGTCCGCACGATCCAGGGAGATCAGACCACACTCGGCGTGCTATTCGATCGCTACGCAGCCATGGTGCATCGCACCGCGCTGCGCCTGACCATGTCACCCGACGAGGCAGACGATGTGGTGCAGGACGTGTTCATTGGGCTTCCCGAGGCACTGCGTCACTACCGCGAGCATGGCACGTTCGAGTCGTGGCTGAGGGCGATTGCCATCCGCGTGGCCCTGATGCGACTTCGTGCCGCACGCTCGCGCGAGAATATCCGACCGAGCGTGGATGTGCCGCCACTTGGTGCTCACGAGCAACAGCACGCCGACCGCATGACGTTGGCCGTCGCGCTCGCGCGCTTATCCGAGGAACACCGGACCGTGTTCATGCTCAAAGTGGTCGAAGGATTTAGCCACGATGAGATCTCGACGCAATTGGGAATTCGCCGAGGCACGTCGGAAGTCCGGCTCTACCGCGCCATTCGT
>JBDTXZ010000323.1:0-5085 GCA_040005935.1 bacterium
GTCACGCCGTGGCCTGCACCTACTACTACCAGGGCGAGTGGGAGCAAGCCATTCCGCACGTGGAGGCGGCGCTGCCGCTCTACGAAGTGGAGCTGGAGCGTGTGCTCACGTCGATGTTCCAGCTGTCGTCGACGGTCAACTTGATCGGCAGCCTTGGCTCGAGTCTCTGGATGCAGGGCAAGCAGGATCGCGGGCTCAAGGAAATGGAGCGCATGATCGCTGTGGCGCGTGACTTGAATCATCCGTCCGCGCTCAGCAATGCACTTGGCGTCGCGTGTTACATGCTCACGTTCCACCACGACTTTCCGCGCATGCTGAAGTACGCCACCGAAGTGAAGAGCTTCGCGCGCGAGGAAGGCGATGAGCGCTGGTACGCGGTGGGCGTCATGAGCAGCGGTTGGGCACGAATGCGACTGGGTGGCCGCGTCGACGGATTGAAGGAATTATTTGAAGGCGTCGCGCTGTTTCGCGCGACGCAATCCGATCTCATGGGCCCCACGGTGGGTGTCATACATGGCGACGGTCTGTGGTCTGCTGGCCGGCATGCCGACGCACTGCGCATGTTGCGGGAAACGGCGGCGACGGCATATGAGGGTCACGTCGGTGTGCTGCTTCCTGACGTGTATCGCATGATGGGCGAGATACTCATGGAGCAGGGTGAGCTTGGCGAGGCGGAAGCCGCGTTCAGGCGCGCGATTGATACGGCGTCGTCGCAGAAAGCCCTATCGTTGGAACTGCGTGCGGCGCTCAGCCTGCACGCGTTGTTGAAGCGCACCAAGCGAGGCGAGGAAGGCGTCGCCATCGTGCGCGCACGATACGATCGGTTTACTGAAGGCTTCGGACACTCCGATCTCGTGAAGGCTCGCGCGGTGCTCGAGCAGCGCGTGCCGTAGATCCTCGGGCTTGCCATGCGTTGCTGGCGTGCCTCCCGTCTGCGTTGTCTATTAGTCGTCCCACGCTGCACCAAACCAGGAGTGATGAGATGGGGTCTGACAATTATCTGTTGACGTGGACCGACCAGCAGTGGGGTCGCGTTCGTCAGGTCGTGCAGGACGAAGCGAACCGTGCACGCGTGGCTGCCACGTTCCTTCCTCTCACCGGACCATTGCCCGCCGACACGGACTTCGTGCCGTCCGACGAGTTGACGTACCCCGCCTTCGCTGAGCGTGGCGAGCGGATGCAGATCAACGATACCAGCACAATCCCACTTGCCACGCTGCAGGTGAAGGTGTTCCTGCGCGGCGCGCAGGTCGCCGATCCGGATCTCACGAGCGCGTTGCAGATGTTCCGACGCGCGGCCAACGTCCTCGCTCGTCTCGAGGACATTGTGGTCTTCAACGGGCAAGCAGGACCAAGTCAGGGGCCGAAAGACAAGACACCCGGTATCCCGACGATCTGGGAGATTCTTGGCGGCAGGCAAGGCGCGACACCCGGATTGGCGACGAACGAGGCCGGCACGCAGGAGCCGGAGCAGCTCTCAGGTGAGCCAGAGAATTGGGGCGAAATGCTCGTGAGCCGAGTGTCCAGCGCGATCGGCAAGCTGGAGGGAGCCGGGCACTTTGGACCATTTGCGGTCGCGCTGGGCCAGCGACTGTTCAACGCCGTGCAGACGCCGAACAAAACGTCGCTCGTGCTTCCGCAGGATCGCATCATCCCGTTCCTCGGCGGCGGCCCGTTGCTGCGCTCGTCGGCGTTGCCGGACGAGGCAGGCGTGGTCGTTGCACTTGGCGGCGCGCCCATCGATCTCGTCGTCGCGACTGATGTGTCGGTGAATTTCCTTCAGGTCACCACCGACCCGATGTTCGTGTTCCGTGTTTACGAGAAGATCGCGCTGCGCATCAAGGAGAAGAAGGCGATCGTGCGGCTCCTGGGTCCGGCGGAGCACGATTCGGTCGCACGAAAGAAATAGCGGGACGCTGACTCATGGCTACGAGAGTCGTCGTGCTCGGAGGTGGCGTCGCGGGCATGAGCGCGGCGCACGAGTTGATCGAGCGCGGCTTCGAAGTGGTGGTGCTCGAGAAGCGCGAGATCCCCGGGGGTAAGGCGCGGAGCATACCGCTCGTGGATGATGGCTCCGGAACGAGCGGGCATCAGCTTCAGGACACCGGTGTTGCGTCGCTCGAGCACAGGCTGCCGGGCGAGCATGGCTTCCGCTTCTTCCCGGGCTTTTACAAGCACGTCATCGACACCATGCGCCGCATTCCGTCGTTCGACGGGCGCAAGGTTGCAGATCATCTCGTGCCGACGACGCGTGTCGCGATTACGCAGTACGAACAACCGACATTCGTGCTGCCGGCCGTGTTCCCGACGACGCCCGGCGATGCGGGGACCGTACTGCGGAGTATCCTGCTGGCGTTCGACAAGGCCACTGGCCTTACGCCTGACGACATCGCCTACTTCGGCGCGCGAATCTGGCAGATACTGACGTCGTGCGACGCGCGCCGGCTCGCTGAATACGAAAAGATCAACTGGTGGGAATTCGTCGGGGCCGAACAGCGGTCACCAGCATACCGGAAGTTTCTCGCGACGGGCATTACACGCTCGCTCGTTGCCGCGAAGGCGCACAAGGCCAGCACACGAACCATCGGCGACGTGTTCGTGCAGCTCATCCTGACAATCGTCAATCCGGTTGCCGGCGCGACGGACCGCGTATTCGACGGGCCGACGAATCTCGTGTGGATCGATCCGTGGCTCGCGCATCTCGAATCGCAGGGCGTCGAGTATCGGCGGAACACGCGGATCGAGGAGATTCTCTGCGGAGGCGGCACGATCACCGGTGTCATCGTCGAAGTCGATGGGCGCCGAGAGCTCGTGACGGGTGATCATTACGTGAGTGCGATTCCGCTCGAGCGCATTACGCCGCTGGTGAACGACCAGATGCTCCAGGCAGATCCATCGCTCGCGAACCTCGAGCGACTGGCGCCAAATGTGGAGTGGATGAACGGCGTCCAGTTCTATCTCAAGCGCGACATTCCGACAACACACGGACACGTCATTCACATCGACTCGGAGTGGGCGCTCACGAGCATCTCGCAGCTCCAGTTCTGGCGCAGTGTCGCGGCATCCGACTTCGGTGACAGCGATGTGGCGGGCGTGCTATCGGTGGATCTTTCGGATTGGACGAAGCCCGGCTCAGATGGTCGTACCGCGATGCAATGCAGTCGAGAGGATGTTGTTCGCGAAACGTGGAACCAGCTGAAGCGCTCCGTAAACATCGATCAGGAATTGCTGCGCGACGACGACCTGCATTCCTGGTTTCTCGATCCGGACATTCGCCCGGACGACAAACGGGCCGGCTACCTTCGAAATACCGAGCCGCTGCTCGTGAATCTCGTCAACACATGGGCGCTCCGACCACACGCCCGGACTGCGATACCCAACTTCTTTCTCGCGTCGGACTACGTTCGCACGTACACCGACCTCGCGACGATGGAAGGCGCGAACGAGGCCGCGCGTCGAGCAGTGAACGGCTTGCTGGACGCGGTGGGGTATAGTGGCAGCCGCTGCGGCGTGTGGCCACTGCACGAGTTTACGGCGCTCGACCCATTTCGCCTGCACGATGAAGCGCGCTTCAAAGCGGGCCAGCCCTGGGATGACACATTGCTGCAGGTGGCGGCTCACGCGCTGACAGGAGCGTCGCCCCTGCTCGATTTGGCGGGCCCGCTGGTCAATCAAGTCGCGCCGTTCATCTCCGTCGTTGCCGATGTCCTCGATCTCAGCGATGGCACGATGGAGTCCGCAAACGAAGTGCGCACGACGGATCCAACCGTCAAGCGCGGCTCCGCGTACATCCCGACGCCGCAGTACCCACTCATGGACCTCGCCGACGCAGTCCCAGGTGCGGGTGACATCGTTGGGCCGGCAGGCTTCATCGAGCGGCTCGGTTGGTATCGGGACATGCTGACCGACACACTCATTGCTGGCGTGCCCGCGCATGAGCCCCAGCGTCACATGTATGGCCTGGTCAGCGACTTCATGGAGCGCGCGGGCAAGGGGCTGCGTCCCGCACTCTGCATCGCGACCGCGCGCGCGCTGGGCGGCAACGCGGAGGATGCGTTTCCCGCTGCGGCCGGAATCGAGATGCTGCACAACGCGTTTTTGGTCCACGACGATATTGAAGACGCGAGTGAATCACGACGCGGCGCCGCCACGATGCATCGGCGCGCCGGCGTTCCCATCGCCGTCAACACTGGCGATGCAATGAACGCGCTCGCGATGCGCCTGTTTCGCAAGAGTGGTGAACGACTCGGTCCCGCCGTCGTGCTACGCATCCTCGACGAAGTGGATCACATGCTCATCGAGAGCCTCGAAGGTCAGGCCACTGAGCTCGGCTGGATTCACGACAATCATGTCGGCGTCGGGTCCGACGACTACCTACGCATGGTGTTGAAGAAGACCGCGTGGTACAGCTTCATCCATCCCCTGCGTATCGGCGCACTTGTCGCCAACGGGACTGACGACGATCTCGGCCGCTTCGACCGGTTTGGATTTCTCCTTGGTCTCGCGTTCCAGATCAAGGACGATGTCTTGAACTTGAATGGCGACGAGTCGCGTTACGGCAAGGAGATCGACGGCGATCTGTGGGAAGGCAAGCGCACCCTCATTCTTGCGCATGCACTTGCGCACGCCAAGCCAATGGACCGCACCTGGATCCGCGATTTCCTCTCTCGGCCGCGGGACCGTCGTCTTCCGCGTGAGGTGCTGCGTCTCCGCGATATCCTGTTGCGGAGCGACAGCATTGGATGGGCGCAGACGTCGGCCACCGTGCTCGCCGACGCCGCGGCGAAGGAGTTCGACCACTCGGCGTTTGCGGGCGTGGCTCCGAGCCCCGATCTCGAGTGGTTGAGGTCGTGCGTGGCGTTTCTTGCGCGACGCGATTCGTGACGTCGCGCCAACGGCACACTACTCTCGTTTCGGTGCTCGCGTAACGGGATCCTTGGGGCTGCCGCGCACGACGATGCGGTAGATGAGGAGCGAAACGCCGACCGTGAGGAAGAGATGAACCCAACCCGGTCCCTGCAACACAAGTGCCGCGACGGCCCAAACGAGGAGCATCACAATCGCGGCGAATATTCCAACGTCCAT
>JBDTXZ010000324.1:0-5083 GCA_040005935.1 bacterium
TGCCGATCGCAATGGCCTGGATGTGATTTCGTTCAACGAGCATCATGGCACCGAAGGTTCGTGTGCGAACACTGTCGGCCGCAGACCGCGCCACGGTCCGCCTGCTCTACACGCTTCCGCCAGGTGGCGTGCGGTAACGCCAGCCGAACCTTGTGACAATTCGCCCGCGACTCGACCTCATTCTGGCAGCACTGCTGTGCGGTCTCGCGGCATTCGTCATCAACAGCAGCGTTCGTGGTTCCGACGCGCGCGCCCGCCGCCACGAGTCTGCCGCGCTTGCCCGCGACACCACGGTCGTATTTGCCGGCCAACTGCAGGGCACAGTCAAGCGCGAGCTCGTCCCCTCTCGCAAGGCGCAGGGAACGCCGCCGGACGACATGCGTCGCCAGGTTCGCAATCTCGCCTTCGGCACGTACGTCGACGACATACTCGCACAGCAGGACAGCGCGCTGTACCGCTGGCCCGAGCGATTGACGGAGGCAGTGCGCGTCTACGTCGAACCGTCGTCTGCAATTGCCGGCTTCGACGTCCACTACCCGCAGATGGCACGCGACGTGTTCGGCGAATGGAGCGAAGCCGGATTTCCACTTCGGTTCACGTTCATTGCCGACTCGACGACCGCCGACCTCACCATTAGGTGGCGTGAGCGCTTTCCCGCTGAAGATGGACAACGCATCGGCGTGACGGAGCGAACACAGACGGGCGCCTTCCTGATCGCGAAGGTCGGCGTGTGGGTGGCGAATCACGACAGCACTGGGCGCGCGCTATCCCCAACGATCGTGGACGGAATCCTGCGCCACGAGATCGGTCACGCACTCGGCCTGAACCACGCGAATGATCCCACGAGCGTGATGTACCGCGAATCGGCCACGCAGGACATTGGCCCCTCGGATCGCGCGACCCTCAGGTTGTTGTATCGCGTGCCGCCCGGATCATTGAAGGATTAGCCACGCGTCCGGCGCTGATCTTGCCTTCGCACGAGCGCCATGGATATCACCAAGTACGACGTCGCAATCGTCGGCGGTGGGCCTGCCGGATTGTCGGCGGCTGTTTGGCTCGCGCGCTACCTGCATCGCGTGATACTCGTCGACTCGGGCGATCCCAGAAACTGGGAAACGCGAGAGATCAACGGATACCTCGGCCTACCTGGCATCCAGCCGCCGGAGCTTCGCGGCATTGGCCGCGAAGAGGCGCGAGGGAACGGCGTCGAGCTCGTTGATTCCGCCTGCGAACGTGTCGCCGTAAACACGAATGAGTGTTTTCAGCTCATCCTCGCGGACGGTCGCGTCATTGACGCGCGGCGTGTGCTACTCGCCATTGGACTGAAGGACGTTTGGCCCGACGTTCCCGGGCTTGAACGGGTGTACGGGGCCAACGCGCACGTGTGCCCCGACTGCGACGGTTGGCAATGTGAGAAGAAGAAGGTCGTCGTGATGGGCAAGGGGCGTAAAGCCGTTGGGCTTGCACTCGACCTCACCACGTGGACCGATCAGATCATCATCTGCACCAACGGCGCGCCAGCAGGCCTTGATCTTCCCGAGTACTGCGAGAAGCTGGACGCACTCAACATTCCTGTGCTCGAGTCGAAGATCACCTGCCTCAAGCACAGTGGTTCGGAGCTGATCTCACTCGAGTTCGAGAACGCACTGCAACTCGACGTCGACAAGATCTTTTTCGCCATCGGACAATATCCGGCCGACGATCTTGGCGCACAACTCGGCTGTGAGCGAGACAACGGTGGCCACATCCTCGTGGACGAGCACAATCACACGTCAGTGCGCCATTGCTATGCGGCGGGCGACATCGTCCCCGGGCCTCAGCTCGCAATCGCCGCCGCGTCCGATGGCGCGATCGCGGCGCTGGCGATTCACAAGTCGTTGGTTCCTGCGAATCGCAAGCTGGAGCCGCTCAGCGAAACCCTGTCATCCTGAGCGAGCGCAGCGAGTCGAAGGATCTGCACCCCGCGCTTGTCATCCTCCGCTCAGGACGACAGCGTTACCACTTCAACATCAGTCGCATCGGTTTTTTCTCGCGCACGATCTCGAGATCCACCTGGTGACCGCCATTCTCCACCGCCAGCGCAATGAGATCGCGCACATCACTGACTCGGCGAACGACTTGGCCAGCCACCTTCGAGATCACGTCGCCGTCGCTCAGGCCTGATTCGTTCGCCGGAGAACCAACGGGGGCACTCGTCACCAAAACGCCGAAACTCACGCCGAGCGCCTTGGCGAGTCCCTCGGTGATCGGAGCGAGCCGAGCGCCAGCCACGCCGTCGTTGTTGTATGAGAAGCCAAAGGCACTCACCGGTCGCGGCGGCGGAACCATCGACGTCCCCTCGTCGGGCCGCGCTGCGGTGGCTGGCGTCGTCGTGCGAAACATGACGCGCATTGGAGCCGATGGCGCCAGTGCAGGCGTAGGCATCCTCGGAAATGACGGCGCCTCCGGCATCGTCGCCACATCCCATGTTTCGCGCAGCCGAGACTCGTCATCGCGTCGCTGTGCAATGCGGAACGGCACCGCCGCAACGGTCACGGGTACATCGCGCACCTTCCCATCACGCCGAAAGCGAATGTTGATCCGCGAGTTTGGCACGAGAAACCGCGTAAGCGAGATATCATTTTCGCTCAGGTCCACACCGTTGAAGGAAACGAGCGTGTCGTTCGGGGCGATTCCTGCCCGCTGCGCGGGGGAGCTGGGGTCCACAGACAGCACGCGGGGATACGCGAAATAGCGCACGAGCAACTGCCCGCCTTCCACCCATGGAGTAAGGCCGGGCCCCTGCGGCACGACGCCGATCCAGCCGCGCGGGGTCGCCTGCTCGGCCTCGCGGACCTGCATCATAGCGCGCGACATCGACGCCGCCGCCCGCTCCGCAATTTGCGGCGCCATCTGAACGCGAATCTGGTCGCCCGGGCGCAGCGGCTGGCTAGGCTCGCGGCTCAGGCGGTCCGAGAGGGCTTCCAGCCGCTTGATCGTTCGACCAAGCTCGTCCTCCACACCTCTCCGCTGCGCAATCGTGAGATCGTCGTTGTCGTTGTAGAAGCGCGCCAGCGAGTCGAGGTGATGCTGCAACCGTCGGAGCTGACGCTCGGTTGAATCCCCTTGTTCGCTGAGCATCCCGCGCGACCTGACCTGTTCCACGCGCTGCTGTTGGGCTGCGAGCGGCAACAACCCCGACGCAAGCAAAATGGCGAGTGATGCGACGAGCGGCTTGTGACTACCATGCCGCTGCGGCGCGGCCACGTCGACGGTGTTCGAGGAAAAAGACATTAGAAGCTATTGACGCGGAGTGACGCGGGGAGCGCGGTGTTCAGCTGCCGGAGCGTTGCTTCGCGCTGGCCAAGAGTTGTGAGGTAATAACCGTTGATGACTGGATCGTGCGGGGCCTCGCGCATCGCCTCGCGCGTGGTGGAGATCATTTGATCGAGCGCAGCGAGGCGCGAGCGATACGCCACGGGGCTGCCGCTTCCAGCGCCTGTCGTATCGACGCGGGCCAGAAACGCAGCCGCCTGCTGATACAGCAATTCTGAACGTTGCTGCGCTGCGCGGGCCTCTTTGGCTGAACCGAACACCACGGAGTTCGGCGACGTGGTCGCAGATGTTTGCGTCAGGCCAGTCGATGAGGCAGCGCTCGCGGTCTGCGTTACGCTGCTATCCGGTAGCGCGCGCACTCCCGCCGATATACGCCCCAGCATTGCACCGCCGGCAACAAGAAGCAGTCCGGCGGCAATCTGCAATATTCGGCGGTTGGAGTGTGGCGCCCGCCTGACATCCGGAACCGAGGCGTCTTGCTGCTGCGCGAGCTCAGCGGCGATTGCGTCCCAGCGCGTGAGCGGCAAGCCGAAGGGCTCGAGCTCCGCACGCGCCATGGCGACAAGCGTCTGATAGGCGCTCACCTCATGCGCGCACACGTCGCAGGATGCGAGGTGCGCCGCCTCTTCAGGCGTTGGTGTGCTGTCGCCCAGATCGGCGAGACGATCAGTATGCAGGTGCAGCATGTTCCGCGGTATTGGATCGAGATGGAGAGCGTAGAGGTGCATCGACCATGTGTGCAAGAAGGACGCGGAGCTTCGCGCGCGCCTTGAACAATTGAGACTTGGAGCCACCCGCCGTTATTCCAAGCTCGACGGCAATCTCTTCGTGCGTATAGCCTTCAACATCATGGAGCAGAAAGACGGTGCGCGCTCCGGGCGAGAGCTTGTTCGCTGCCTCCTCGATCGACGCCGCGAGCAGGGCACGCTCTGCTTCTGGTTCGACGGACGCGGTGTCGTCCTCCACTTGAACCTCCACGGCCGACGTCCGTTTTGTGCGGCGGAGCGCGTTGAGCGTCCGATTCACCGCGATCCGGTGAGCCCATGTTCCAAACTGCGCATCGCCGCGAAAGCTTGGCAAGGCGCGAAATATCTGGATCCAGACTTCCTGCGCGACGTCTGCCGCGAGGTCCGGGTCGTGGCCAACCAACCGGCGTACCACAACGTCGATATGAGGGGCGTGGCGGGTCCAAAGGGCCCGCATCGCCGCCTGATCGCCTGAGATGGCGCGCTGTACGGTGAGCTGTTCATTCTCCATGACGTCCGAAGAATCTGTCACGTGAGGAAGGCAAAAGGTTGCTCGACGCCCGAGGCGGGACTCGAGAATGCTTTGGCTTTTCCCTACGGGTTTTTCCGTTGCTTTGCTTCAGCCACGGCCAAAGTCCTCAGAAAATCGGCATCTGGCGCCATACTCGGGAATCGGACGCGTTTCGTCGTCGGATTCTGGCAAGTGCGCTAGCGGAAGGAGGCCGGCGAACGACCGAAACACCTGAATCGGTCCACTTGACCATCCGTTTATTGAGTGGAGGCAGATGGTCCTGCGCGCTCCCTTTTGACGCTAACTCGGGATTTCCCGCAAGCCGTTACGCAGTAATCTCTTGCTCGTCGTCGAAAAGAAGTACATAATGTGGCCAGAGCGGTCGTGGAACACTCCGTCTCGCTCGCCGTATTTAGAGTACGCCTTTTGTTCTGGTCCCACCCGTTCGAATCCAACCACGTCTGTAGCACGCGTTCTGCCACGCCGGCAGCGCATACTCAAGTCGCACCGG
>JBDTXZ010000325.1:0-5064 GCA_040005935.1 bacterium
CCAGCGAGGCGGAAGACGCCATGCAGGAGGCCATCCTGCGGGCGGTCCGGTACTTCCACACGCTTCGCGCCGACGCCGACGCCCGTGCCTGGCTGCTCGCTATTGTGCGACGTGAATGCTACGGCGGACGCCAGAAGCGTGTGGAAACCATCGCGTTTGACGACGTGCCGGAACTTCAGCTCGTCGATCAGGGCGAGCAGCCCGACGTTGCCGTTGGGCGCAGCATGTTGCAGCATCGCCTCCGCGAAGCGGTGGCCACACTACCGGACGGACTGCGCGAAACGCTGATTCTCCGCGAGATCCAGCAGTGTTCCTACGACGAGATTGCCACGATCACCGACGTGCCACTCGGCACCGTGATGTCGCGCTTGTCGCGCGCGCGTGCACGCCTGGCCAGTTCGCTTGGTGGCTTGGTGGCTTTTGAAGAGGATTACGGATGACCTCCCCGCAACCGCCACGTCCCTTGGGCGAAGCACTACGAGACGCACTGCCCACATATAAAGCGCCAGAATCGCTGCACGCCTGGGCGCGCGCGCAGGCGTCCACGATGACGAGCACGAGCGCAAACACGAACACGCGCGCGGGCACTTCGCGTACGCTGCGTGTGCTCGCGTACGCTGCTGCACTTGTAGTCGCCGCCGCGATTGGCTCGCTGTCGGAACGCTACCTTTATTCGCAGCTACGAGATACCAACGCGCAGAGCCAGCTCGTGGCGACGCTGGTGGACACACACGTGCGCTCGTTGATGGCCGATCATCTTACCGACGTGCAGTCGAGCGACCGGCACACCGTAAAACCGTGGTTCGCCGGAAAGATCAGCTTTGCACCGGCGGTGCCGGAGCTTGCACCACAGGGCTTTCCACTCGTGGGAGGGCGCGTCGAGTACATCGCGGGCCGCACAGCCGCCGCGCTCGTGTACGGGCGACGGCTGCACACCATCAACCTGTTCATCTGGCCTACGTCTCCGCAGGACGACAGCCGCTCCGGCGCCGCGTACAACGGCTATGCGATCGAGCATTGGACCGCGCACGGCTTGAGCTACTGGGCTGTTTCGGATGCGGCGGCCGCGGAACTGCAGGCATTCGAACGTGCCTACACGAGCAGTCAATGATTGGCTATTCTGCATCATGTACATCCCGCGCAGTTACACCGAAACGGAGACCGGCGTTCTCCACGAGTTCATCACCGCGAATCCATTTGCCGCGCTGATTACGGCGAACGATGGATTGTTCGCAACACATCTCCCCTTGGTGTTGCGACCCGATGTCGGCACGCTCGGCACACTGGAAGGTCATGTCGCGCGCGCGAATGAGCATCACAAGCGCGTGACGTCTCCGTCCGATGCGCTCGTAATTTTCTCGGGACCGCATGCGCACGTCACGCCCACGTGGTATCCGTCAAAACAGGAAGAGTCGGGCAAGGTGGTTCCGACGTGGAACTACGTCGCGGTGCACGCATATGGCACCGTTCGCTTCGTTGACGATCCCGACTTTTTGCGTGCGCACCTTGCTCGGCTGACGGAGACACACGAGACCGCGCGCGGCAGTGAGTGGACGACAAACGATCCGCCGGCAGAGTTCGTGACGCAGCAGCTTCGCGCCATTGTCGGCGTGGAGATCGCGATTACGCGGCTCGAGGGAAAGTGGAAAATGAGCCAGAACCGTAGCGAGGCCGACATTGACGGCGTGGTCGCGGGATTGCGTGACTCGGGGAATGTTCACGACGCCGCCGTTGCCGACGTTGTCGCCGGCCGGCGTCGCTGATTCTCCTGGAGGCACAACCATGGTTCAAATAGCACTGCTGCCGATCGCGCCGATCCTGCTGATGCCGTTCATTCTGCTGTTTTTCATCATCGTCTTTCCGCTGTGGCTCGTTGCCGTCGCGGTGCTTGGCGTCCTGCTCGGCGCAGCGCGCGCCATTGACGCCGCGCTCGGCGCATTGAAGATCGACGCGAGAATTTCGGGGCCGATCAGCAATGCATTCCACTGGACGCTGAGCTGGGGCGGACTCGCGAACAGGCGCGATAGGCCTAGCGAAGACTGACATTCTGTCGTCCTGAGCGTAGCGCAGGACGACAGCTCTGGCCTCTGCACCCGGCACGCATGGTATTTTCAGGACATTCGTACGCTCGAGCTGTTTCCCGCCGCAGGGTTTTGCTGACGCATGTTTCGCCTCCACACGTTTGGCTCGCTCGACCTGATCGGACCAGATGGGCGGTCGCTCGACACCATTCTCGCGCAGCCAAAGCGGTCATTACTTCTCGCGTATCTCGCCTCGGCCACTCCGCGCGGATATCAACGGCGCGATGTCCTTGTCGCACTGTTCTGGCCTGAGCTCGACGCGGAGCGGGCGCGCGGCGCCCTGAGAAAGGCACTCCACTTCCTTCGCGCAACGCTCGGCGACACCGTCATCACGCGCGGCGACGAAGTGGCCGTCGAAAGCTCGATGTTGAGTTGCGACGCGGTGGAGTTCGAGCGCGCGCTCGCACAAGGCCGCCTTGCAGACGCGATGGCACTCTATCGAGGCGATTTCCTCCCCGGCGTCTTCGCGAAGGACGCGCCCGACGTCGAGCGTTGGATTCAGGCGGAGCGGTCTCGTCTTCGCGCGTTGGCGGCGGGGACGGCGTGGAACCTTGCAGAGTCCGCCGAGCAGGGTGATGCGTCAGGGGCTGCTCGATGGGCGGCGGTTGCGTGGTCGCTTGCGCCAGATGACGAAGGCGCATTGAGGAAGACGATGATGTTGCTGGATCGCGTCGGCGCAAAGGCGGCGGCGCTCAGGGCGTACGATGACTTCGCGACGTCGCTTGCTGCGGACTTTCCGGGAGCCATGCCCGCGAGCGCGACGCGCGAGTTGCGCGATGCGCTTCTCGAACGCGCTGCACCCGCGGCGCTCGTCGAGTCGAATCCGCGCGGCGTCGAGGCACCAGTTGTTGCTCGTCCTCCCAAAAACCACACTGACGTACCGACTTCCATCGCGCCGGTTGCTGTGCCGCGGCCTCGGCGCGCGGCCTGGATCTCGGTGTGGATTGTGACCTGCTTCGCGATCGTCGCTGTCGTCGTGGTCCTTGCGCGGCAATCGAGGCTGGCGAGCGGCGTAATGCCGGGGAGTGCAGACGCAGTTGCCGCGCGAACGATCGCCGTCATGCCGTTCACCATTCGCGGCGGGCGCATCAACTACCTGCGCGAAGGCATGGTCGATTTGCTGAGCATCGGATTGGAGGGCGCCGGCGACCTTCGCCCCGTCGAACCAATCGTGCTACTCGGCTATCTCGCAAATGATGCGGGCGAGAGCGGTGAGATCGTGCGTGGACGTGCGGCTGCGCGACGTTTCCACGCTGGCCGATTCGTGATTGGCACGCTCGTCGACACGGGCGAGCGGCTCGAAGCACGCGCCAGTTTGTACGACGCCAATGGCTCGTCGGACACGCCAGTCTCCGTCGTGACCGCGTCCGCTGACGAGGCGCACATTGCGACGCTCGTTGACGACCTGACGCGAGAGCTTGTTGCTGTGATGCTCAATTCGCGTGACTTGCGCTTGAGCCAACTCGCGGCGCGCACGACAACGTCGCTCATCGCGTTGAAGGATTACCTGCGTGGTTCGCAAGCCATGCGCGTCGGTAAATACGGCGAGGCCGGCCAGGCGTTTCGCGATGCGGTGCGTGCCGACTCCAGTTTTGCGCTCGCCTATTACGGCCTGAGCATGGCGGTAGGTTGGGAGAGCGGCGGCGCTGATCGCGGGGGCACAATTGCGGCGGAACAGGCCGTTCGGCATGCGCGTGGGCTGTCACAGCACGACAGCCTGCTCCTTGTTGCGCACTTCCATTTCTGGAACGGAAGCGTCGTCGCGGCGGAGCAGGAGTATCGGCGTCTTCTGGCGGCGTATCCGACGGACGCCGAGGCGTGGCATGAGTTGGGCGAAGTGATTTTTCATGGTGGTGGGGTGAGCGGCCATGCGCTCGTGGACGCACGAGAGGCCTTTGCCCGTGTGCGCTCGGTGGACGTGTTGCGCATGAGTGCACTTACGCATCTCGCGCGCATCGAGGCGGTGGCGCACGACTCGGTGGCGCTCGATTCATTGTCTGGGGAGGCGGAGCGAGTGGCGCCGGGCGATCCGCGCACGGTGGAAATCACGACGCTGCGCACCTTCGTGGCGGGTGATTCGACGTCGCGAGCGGAGGCAATTGCAGCCATCGCGTCGCGAGGCAACCGGGACATTTGGTCGCTCGCACGGGATCTCGCGAATTACGCTTCCGCTTGGGAAGACGCCGAATCGGTTGCGCTGCTTCTCACCGCCCCTGCACGGGCATCGCTGGTGAGGGCGCTGGGGTGGACGACCATCGCGGAGATTCGCGCGGCGTCGGGTCGTCCGGCATCGGCGCGCGCCGCCGTCGCACGCGCGGCAGCGTTGGACGGCGGGCAAGCCGCGTACACGCGCGCGTATCTCGCTTCGCTTCCATTTCTTCCCGCGACTGATGCGGAACTACGCGCTGCGCGCAGTGGTCTCGCCGGATGGTCCGGACAAATTCGTGTCTTTGGCGATTCGGCGGAGCCAAGTGTTGGAGTGTCGAGTGAAGCGCGTTGGCTGATTCTCGCGGCGATCGATGGGCGACTGGGTCGTGTGCCGGTGTTTACGCGTGGCGACACGTCGGTGGATATCAGGACGGATGCGGCGATCCTGGCTGCGCAGTCGTTGCAGGGTCCAATCGGAGAGCTGGGCGTCGCACGAGCGCGAGCCACTGCTCTCGCAGTGAAGTGGCGTACTGTCGGCAGTGGTCAGCCGCACGCGGACGATCTTGTTCGTCTCGCGCGCGGGAGTCTGTTGCTCGAGATCGGCGACAATGCCGAAGCGGCGCGTTGGTACGGGTCGTTTCCGGCGTATGGTCGAGACGATGCGGTTTTACGGGCAGAAGCGACGCTTGGTCGAGCGCGTGCTGAGGAGGCGCTCGGCGATAAGGCGAGCGCGGCACGGTCATATGCGGAGGTTGCGTGGTTGTGGCGCGCGGCGGAGCCGGCGGTTCTCGCACGTGCGCGTGGCGCAGCGGCGCGCGCGCGTCAGCTTAGCGCT
>JBDTXZ010000326.1:0-5032 GCA_040005935.1 bacterium
GGCCACCACCGCGTTTTATGGCGTGCTGCCCGCGAGCATAGTCAACGAGAATGCGACGCATTGTTTGTGCTGCGACGCCGAAGAACTGTGCGCGATTTCGCCATTCGATGCGCCGCTGGTCGACCAGGCGCAGGTACGCTTCGTGGACCAGCGCCGTCGCCTGTAGCGTGTGTTCCTCCGCCTCGCGGCGCATTGCACGTGAGGCTTGCCGATGAAGTTCGGCGTATACCACGGGGAGGAGCTGCGCGCCGGCAGCTTCGTCGCCGTTGCCCCACGCCAGCAGCAGTGGCGTGACGTCGGGTGGTGGCGGATTGGTGTCAGGCAGGTTGCCGGATGGCGACATGAGTTGAGAGATGCGGTGAGGAGCCGGTGTTCGCCAGTCGGCACGAACGATGATCCGATTTTTCGGTGCTTTGCGCGTTCCGAATGGGCGAGTCTACCCGCCCAATCCTACACCGCAGGAGCAATCATGTCGCTCGATCTTCTCGAACCACCGGTCAAGCAGCGTGCAACAAGAGTAGTACCGGCGCCACCGTTGTCTCACAAGCGCCCGCCGGACGAATATGTGGCGTTCGGAAATGTGCAGGCGCGCAATGGTCTTCAGGAGCGCATTGAAATCCCCATGCTTATTCGCGCTTTGCAACTTCCGCGCGGTGGACGCGTGCTCGAGATCGGTTGTGGTCGTGGCATTGCGCTGCCGGTATTGGCCGAGCGTTTGGCGCCGTCAGCATTGATTGGTGTGGACATTGACGACGCACTCGTGGTGGCAGCACGGAGTCACGTGTCGGAGCGGCGAATAGACGCTCGTGTGATTGAAGCAGATGTCCGTGAATTGCCGCTCGAGTCTCGCAGCTTTGATCTCGTGATCGACTTCGGTACCTGCTATCACGTGAGCGGCGGCACAGCGGGTTCGCAAACTGCGCTCGGCGAAATCGCGCGCGTTCTGCGTACGGGTGGCCTGTTCGTTCATGAGACGCCGGTGGCGCAGCATCTTGCTCACCCCGTTCGCTCGTTCGGGCGAACGCTGCCGTGGGCGCAGGTTCCGTCCCTCGTTCGCGATCGAAGTGCTGTGCTCTGGGCAGTTCGACGCAAAGCGTGAGCGAACACGTTGTCATCCTGAGCGAGCGGAGCGAGTCGAAGGATCTGCACCTGCTGTTGGTTGTCATCCTGAGCGAGCGGAGCGAGTCGAAGGATCTGCACCTGCTGTTGGTTTGTCATCCTGAGCGAGCGGAGCGAGTCGAAGGATCTGCACCTGCTGTTGGTTTGTCATCCTGAGCGAGCGGAGCGAGTCGAAGGATCTGCACCTGCTGTCGCTCTCACGCATCGACGCGCGTATCTTCGCGGCATGATGTCACGACACCTTTGCTGTTTAGCATTGCTTGCCGCCCTGTCCACACCGTCAGTCGCGCAACACGACACTGCCGCGCCACCGCCCGTTGCGCGCGAGTTTCGCGGCGCGTGGGTTGCCAGCGTTGCCAATATCGATTGGCCGTCGAAACCCGGCCTCACGTCGTGGCAACAGAAGAGTGAGCTGATCGCGATTCTCGATCGTGCGGTCGAGCTCAACCTCAATGCGATTTTGCTCCAGGTGCGCCCGGCTGCGGACGCGCTATACGACTCGCCGTTCGAACCGTGGTCAGCCTATCTCACTGGCGTGGAGGGCCGTGCCCCGGAACCCTACTACGATCCCCTTCGCTTTGCGGTGGCGCAGGCGCATGCACGCGGACTCGAGCTGCATGCGTGGTTCAATCCGTATCGCGCCAAACATGCGAGCGCGAAAGGTTCGCACGCGCGATCACACATCAGCGTTGTGCACCCAGAGCTCGTGCGCAGCTACGGCCGCTATGAATGGATGGATCCCGGCGAGCCGAAGGTGATCCAGCAGACGTTGCGCGTCATGCTCGATGTCGTGAAACGGTACGACGTCGATGGCATTCACATCGATGATTACTTCTATCCGTATCCCGAGAATGGAAAGGATTCCCTTCCCGTTCCGTTCCCCGATTCAGCGAGCTACGCCGCGTATACGAGGCATGGTGGACAACTCGGCCGCGACGATTGGCGGCGACACAGCGTCGACACGCTCATTCAGCAGATCTACCAGCGCACAAAGGCGATCAAGCCCTGGGTCAAGGTCGGCATCAGCCCGTTCGGCATTTGGCGGCCTGGATATCCTGAGTCCATCAAGGGCTTCGATTCGTACGACAAGCTCTATGGTGATTCACGCAAATGGCTGCATGAAGGCTGGATCGACTACTTCACGCCGCAGCTCTATTGGCCCATCGCGCAAACCGCGCAGAGCTATCCCGTGCTGCTCGGGTGGTGGCTCAGTGAAAACGTGCATACACGACACATATGGCCTGGGCACAACGCCAGCCGAGCGGCAACGGGCGGTGGTCTGTGGGCGCCAGACGAACTCAATGCGCAGATTCGCGCGACGCGCGCGTCCGCGGCAACCGGCGACGTTCACTTCAGCATGCGCACGCTCATGCCTGCTGCCGCAATTCGGCGCGATACGATTCTTGTCGGTGTGGCGACGCAACCGCCGCGTCAATCGTCTGCCGAGCTGCAGACAGAGCGTCTTCGATCGGAGTTGTACTCGTTTCCGGCGCTGATTCCTCCGTCGCCGTGGCTCAGCAAGCGGATGCCTCCGCAACCGATGGCGTCTGTGGCAACGAGTGACGCTGGCGAGCGCGTCGTGAAACTTGTTCCCGCCAAGGGAAGCGCGATTGCGTGGTGGACGGTTCGAGCACGAAATGGCGATGGCGCATGGCGAACGTGGATTCTTCCATCGGCGCAGACGCAGCTGATCGTTGCGAGCGCGTCTGATTCGCTTTCGTTGCGCGTGGTGGTGACTGCGGTGGATCGGTTCGGCACAGAGAGCGCGCCCCGGACTGTCGATGCTCGCTGAACAGCGTTCACGAGCAACGTAAAATCAGCAGAACGACCCTGACGCGGATTTAAGCGGATTTGGCGGATCGCCGCGGATCCTCGGCTACGGCTCCATTGTCCGCGCGCCCTCCGAGCACAGCGCGCGTGATCGCGTGACAGAGAGATTCTCGGTGAGTTTGCGGCCACAGAATTTGGACCTGCTTTTCGAGAGCGTGAGCGCCGCCACGGATGGCGTTCGAGTCAATAGGCTCATTGCGTCCTCGGTGCGTGCCTGGCGCACCATGGATCTATGTGCTCATGGAAGCAATCCGCGTTGATCCGCCAAATCTGCGTAAATCCGTGTTGGAGTCGTTGAACTCATCACGCTGTTCGCCAACGCCCTTCCGACCTCTGACGGCTCGTTAATTTCGAGAATGGCCCTACTCGGAATGCAGGACGTCAGTATCGCGTTTGGTGGTCCACCAATTCTCGATCGCGCACGATTCGCCATTGAGCGCGGCGAGCGGGTCTGCCTGCTGGGCCGCAACGGCGCCGGCAAGAGCACGATCATGAAGCTCCTCGATGGCACGATGACGCCAACCACCGGCGAGATCATCCGTCAAACGGGCGTCACGGTCACTCGTCTCGAGCAGGAAGTACCGGATGATGTCGAGGGCAGCACATTCGACGTCGTTGCGGCAGGACTTGGTGACGCTGGCTTGCTGCTCGCTCGCTATCACCAGGCCAGCCACGACGTCGGCGTTCATGCCAGCGACGCGGCGCTTCGCGAGCTTGACCGCCTGCATCACGCGCTCGACGTCGCCAGCGGATGGGAGATGCAATCGCGCGTCGACACGGTGCTCGAACATCTCGGCCTGGATGCTGACGCCGAGTTCGCGCTCGCATCGGGCGGACGCAAGCGGCAGACGTTGCTGGCACGCGCGCTCGTTCGCCAACCCGATGTCCTGCTGCTCGACGAGCCAACGAACCATCTCGACGTCGGCGCTGTGGAATGGATGGAACAGTTCCTCATCGATCGCGGCGCCACGCTCGTCTTCGTGACGCATGATCGCGCCTTTTTGCGCCGAGTGGCCACGCGAATCGTGGAGCTGGATCGTGGGCGGCTCGTGGACTGGGGAACGGACTACGACACGTATCTCCAGCGAAAGGAAGCGGCGCTCGACGTCGAAGCGAAGGAATGGGCCGAATTCGACAGAAAGTTGGCGAAGGAAGAAGTGTGGATTCGCACGGGTATTCAGGCGCGCCGTACGCGCAACGAGGGGCGAGTGCGCTCACTCGAGGCGTTGCGCGTCGAGCGCGGCGCGCGACGAGAGCGCACGGGTACCGTTCGTCTGCAAGCGCAGGAAGGCGAGCGGTCCGGGAAGCTCGTCGTCGAGGCGAAGGCGGTGCACTTCGCACATGGCGACCGTACCATCGTCCGCGATTTCACGACCACGATTACGCGCGGGGATCGCGTTGGACTCATCGGCCCCAACGGATCCGGCAAGACAACGCTGCTTCGCCTGCTGCTGGGCGAGCTCGAACCCGATTCTGGTTCGATTCGAATGGGCACAGGCCTCGAGATCGCGTACTTCGATCAACTGCGCGAGCAACTCGATCCCGAACGCAGTGTGTACGACAGTATCGCGGACGGTGCGGACTGGATTGACGTCCCGGGAGGACGAAAGCACGTCCTCAGTTATCTGCAGGATTTCCTGTTCTCGCCGGATCGCGCGCGAACTCCTGTGCGCGCACTATCGGGCGGTGAGCGGAACCGCTTGCTGCTCGCTCGCTTGTTTACGCGTTCGTTCAACCTGCTCGTGCTCGATGAGCCGACGAATGATCTCGATATCGAGACGCTCGACCTGCTCGAGGAATTACTACTCGATTTTTCGGGAACGCTTCTCGTCGTCAGCCACGATCGAGCGTTTCTCGACAACGTGGTGACCAGTACGCTCGTGTTCGAGGGCGGCGGGCGGATTGGTGAGTTTGTCGGCGGATACGCGGATTGGGTGCGCCAGCGGAAGGCCGCCACACCACCTAAAGGCGCTGCAGCTCCCAAACAGGTCGCGAGTGCGTTTCCGGCTCCCAAGGCGAAGAAGAAGAAGCTGTCGTTCAAGGAGTCAACAGAACTCGCGGCCCTGCCCGACCGGATCGACGC
>JBDTXZ010000327.1:0-5027 GCA_040005935.1 bacterium
ATCGGTCTCTCTGGCCACGATGATCACAGCGCCAAGGAAACGGCGGACTTGCGAATGCTGCCCGTACAGACAAAGCGCGCGGCGCTCGTGCTGCATCGATTGACAACCATGAAAGGCGAGACGCCAGTTCCGTAAGACCAGGTGAACGGTGAACGGTGAACGGTGAACGGTGAACGGCGTCGCCATTCCACCTGAAAGCGACAATCGAGAGGGCCGTCGTTTTCCGCGACGTTCTGTCTGAGACACTGGGATCGATCACGCGCGTTCCACGGAGCGAAGTAGGCCGTATGCATCTCATGTTCGCAGAGGATGATCGCCAGCTCCGCGCGTCGATTTCGCGCGGATTGCGCGAGGCGTCGTACACCGTGGATCACGTGGCGAACGGACCGGCGGCATTGGCGCTTGCCGAGACGAAGCACTTTGACGCGATCATTCTCGACGTGCTGCTGCCTGGGGCGAGCGGTGTGGTGGTGTGTCGCGCCATCCGCGAGCGCGGCGACGCTGTGCCGATTCTCATGCTGACAGCGCTCGACAGCGTCGAGCAGCGCATTGCCGGACTGGACGCGGGTGCGGACGACTATCTCACCAAGCCCTTCGACTTCGGCGAACTGCTCGCGCGCGTGCGTGCGCTCACCAGGCGACATGGAATCGCAGCGCCGATTCTCACCGTCGGTGACCTGGTGATCGATACGAAGCGGCATTCGGTGCATCGTGGCGCACGTGCGATTGTGCTCACGGCAAAAGAGTTTGCGTTTCTGGTCTATCTCGCGCGCCATGTGGGTACCGCTGTGAGCCGTACGGACCTCATGAAGCACGTGTGGGGGGACACCGAAACCAACTACTCCAACATCATCGACGTGTACGCCAGCCGGCTTCGCCGGAAGATCGACGACGCGGAGAAGGTTGCGCTGTTCTGCACTGTGCGCGGTACGGGCTTCATGCTCGAGGCGCCTGCCACCGCGCCATCGGGCATCGGCCACGCCGCGCGAAGCGACGCCAGGCGGCACGAGTAACGCGCGGTGCGACAATGGCCATCGTCGCTGCGCTCGCGCCTCACCCTGTGGTACACGGTCCTGCTCGGCGTCCCGCTCATTGTGTTCGCGCTGGTCTGTTACTTCATCTTTGCTGGAACGCTCCAGGCGCGCACTGATCGCTTCATTGGAGACGCACTGACGGCATTTGCGCGCGAGGTGGTTGCCGAGCGACGCATGGCACTTTCGATTCAAGCGGCTATTCGGAGTACGTCGGAGGAAGTCCGATTTCGCGACCTGCGCATTGCAATCATGGACAGCGCGGGTCAGGTGATCGCGGCGAGTGATGCCGGAGAGAACGAGCGCGCGTCGGGCGTGCGGCAGACACCGAACGCTTCGACACGGTTGCTGGCCGCGATGCAGCGAGCCGACTCACGGATAACGCACGCGCTGACGGTGAACGAAGGCGACGGAGACTATCGCGTCGTTGTGCGGCCACTGGCTGTCACGGGCCGGCAGTTCGCGCTCGCTGGAGCGTATTCGCTGAGCGACAATGCCGCCGTGCTGTTGCGAATTCGTGAAATGTTCATTGTCGTGATTCCCATCCTCATGCTCTGCGCGGCAGCGGGTGGATATTACCTGGCCAAGCGAAGCCTTGCGCCGATGGCATCGATGGCCGCGCATGCCGCCGGCATTGGCATCACGAATCTTCACGAGCGACTCCCTGTTGGCGGAGGCGACGAGCTCGTGCGGTTGGCGACGGTGGTGAACGGGCTGCTCGACCGACTCGAGCTCTCATTCGCGCAGCAGCGGCAGTTTGTGGCGGATGCGTCGCACGAGCTTCGCACGCCGACAGCCATCGTGCGTACCGAGGCGGATGTCACGTTGTCGCGTGAGCATCGGGAGGAAGCGGAGTATCGAGCGTCGGTGACGATCATGCAGGACGCGGCACGTCGGCTAACGCGGATCGTCGATGATCTGTTCCTGCTCGTCCGCGCCGACTCCAGCCAACTCGTGGCGCACCCGACTGCGCTGTACCTGGAGGAGCTCGTTGCCGACGTGGTTCGCGGGCTGCGCTCTTTGGCGGATGCGCGGGGGGTGCGGATCGAGCTGCACCTGTTGGGAGACGCCGCCTTCCATGGGGATTCAGACATGCTGGGCCGGCTGCTCCTGAACCTCCTGGACAATGCGATCAAACACTCGCCGGAGGGCGGCATGGTGAACGTGCAGCTGGTCCGCACCGGGGCGTGGTACGAACTCACGGTGGCCGATCAAGGCGGCGGAATCCCAACCGAGTTGCATGAGCGCATCTTCGAGCGCTTCTACCGCGTGGACGTCTCGCGTCCACGCGATCAGGCGAGCGCGACGAGTGGTGCTGGACTCGGGCTCGCGATAGCGCGGCGGATTGCAGAGGTGCATTCCGGGACACTCGCGATCGAGCAGTCGAGGGTGGGGAGAACGGAATTCCGGTTACGGCTACCAGTTGAGGGCGGCGACTGAGCTTCTCTTCATGTTAGCTGGTGTCGGGTGCGCTAGAACCGCAGCGGGACGCAGAGAGGCAGAGGGCGCAGAGGACAACACCACGTCATCGCGAGTGTGCGAAGCGAGTCCAAGAATCTGTTTCTGTTTTTCCTCTGCGTTCCTCTGCTCCTCTGCGTCCCTCTGCGGTGAATCTCTTTGGCGTCTGGTCGACATCATCGCCTGTTATTGGCGTGCAGATCGCCGACTTCGCACCGCGGTGAATCTCTTTGGCGTGTGGTCGACATCTTCGCGTGTTGTGGCCCGCAGATCGCCGACTTCGCACCGCGGTGAATCTCTTTGGCGTGTGGTCGACATCATCGCGTGTTGTGGCGTGCAGATCCTTCGACTCACTGCGCTCGCTCAGAATGACATCGTTGTAACGAACACCGCTTAGCGTCCTCTACCTTCAATACTTCAGCACCACGCCTGCCTGAATAGTGCGCGCCGTCATCCGATAATACTGCGCATCGCCGAACTCACTCTCGGACACGGCATCGCGGCGATCGCCAAGGTTGCGGCCGTCGACACGAAACTCGAGATCGCCCGTCCGGAAGCCGAGTCCTGCATCGAACGTCGAGAAGGACGGCGCGAGTGCCGTGTTGCGCTTGTTCAAGTACCGGTCGCCCGAATAGTTGACGTTCGCGTGCGCGATGAGGCCCTGCGCTGGCGCGAGCGTGAGTCCGGCTGAGGCGAGGTGTCGCGCGGACATCTCGAAGCGCTTGCCCGCGAGCTGCGTCGGCACACCGTCGAAGTCCTGAACGAACTTCACGAACTTGCCGTCGTGAAAGCTGTAGCTCGCGCGCGCGAACAGGGCGTTTGGAAGACTCAGATCAGACGCGACTTCGAACCCCTGAAAGCGCGTGCTGCCGGCGTTGATGAGCGCCGGAAGATTGTTCACCACCGTCGCAGTGACGAGGTTCTCAAGATCCATCCGGAAGGCGCTGGCCTCGAAATCGATGCGACCATCGAGTGCGCGAACCTTCACTCCGCCCTCGTAACTGCGCGACGTTTCCGGATCGAGCACGCCTTCATTCTCGGCGAGACTGAAATCGAACGCCGCGGGCTTGAACGTGTCGCGATAGTTGACGAAGACGCGTAGATGATTCGCGTCCTGCTCCCACAGGCCCAACATTGCGCCCACGCTACCGCTCGGCCGCGTGTGCGTGACTTCCGCGACTTCGCCGCGGCGCTCGGTGGTTGCGTTCAAGCGAAGGCCTCCGCTGACCGTGAGGCGCGACGTCGGGCGCCACTCAGCTGACCCGTACGCGCCGAGGAAGCGGCGCTCAGACTCGGCGTCCTTGTCGAGCGTGGTGGGCTCGGTGACTTTCGTGGCAGATGATCCGTTGAGCGGCGCCGTGTATGTGAACGTCGCTCCCTTGCCCTCGCCGGCGGCGAACAGCACGTCGGCGCCGGCCATGAAGCGGACCTGCGACATCGCGGGCCAAATGAGGTGCGTGTCCGCGTACACATCGTTGATGTCGATGGTTTCCTTGAAGCCCGCCGCGTTGTTCGTGGAGTTCGAGATGTCCGTCAGGAACCCGCGGAACATGCTCTGTCCCGAAAACGTGTAGGATGCCGTGGTGCCCCACGTGGCCCCTTGCAGTGCCGGACGCTCGAAGCCAGCCGACAGCGCGACGCGATTCTCGTCGAGATAGGCTCCGGACGGATTGTAGTTGGCGTCGAGCGGAACGGCGGACGACAGGCTTGCGCCTTCGCGGGGATGCGGGCTCGCGGGATCCTGCTTGAGGATGTTGGCGTCGAGCGTGAGCCACATCTTGCGGTCCGCCTCGACCTTGGCCGTGCGTGCGAGCGCGTGACCGCGAGCGAACGAGGTGCGGTCGTCCTTGAATCCCTGACGATCGACATCGGCACTGATGCGCGATTTCCACGCGCCGTCCGATGGAACTGGAATGTCGATTCCGCCACCGCCTGTTCCGAACGTTCCGCCATGTGCCTCGACGTACTTCGCCCGCGCGGCGGCGGCTTTGTGCACGACATGGATGACGCCGACGAACGACGTCGCGCCGTAGGTGATGGGCGCGGGTCCCCGGAGAATCTCGATACGCTCGATGTCGCGCAGGCTCAGCGTGGAAACGGCGGGATTGAATGCGCCACCCCACGGGATGTCGTCGACGACGAGGAGAAATGCGTCAAACTCACGCAGTCCCCAAATTTCGGGCACGGCGCTCGCCGGGCCGGCGTCTCCCCCCGGTGCGATCGCAATGCCGGCGGACATCGCCAGCGCGTCCCGTAGCGAGGTGACGCCCCGCGCGCGGAGCATATCGCCGGAGATGACTTCGATGGATGCAGGAACGTCGTGCGGCGCTTCGGGTAACCGCGTCGCGACGACCTCGACGGCGGGAATTCCGACGGGTTTCTGAGCGGACAACTGCATTGAGGACACAACGGTGGCGAGCAGAGCGAGTGAGCAAGCCGTCGGCAGCGCGCGCCGGTTCGATGCGATTTGTGATGATGAATATTTCATGAACACGGACTCTACATGGCGTCTAAGCGACAGGCAAGCCCGCACTTCGC
>JBDTXZ010000328.1:0-5027 GCA_040005935.1 bacterium
TTGTCTGCGTGGCGTCCGTGGTGTGCAGGGTGCTGAACACGAGATGGCCCGTGTCGGCCGCCTTGAGCGCCGTGTCGAGCGTTTCCAGGTCGCGGATCTCGCCGATCAGGATGACGTCCGGATCCTGCCGGAGCACGCGTCGCAGCGCCTGGGCGAAGGTCGCGGTGTCCGTGCCGACCTCGCGCTGGTTGATATGGCAGTTGATATCGCGATGGAGGAACTCAATGGGATCCTCGATCGTGATCACGTTCGCGTGCCGCTGCTCGTTGATGTGCTGGATCATCGCCGCGAGCGCCGTGCTCTTCCCCGAGCCCGTAATACCGGTGACGAGCACGAGTCCACGCGGGCGCAACGCGATCTCCGCCAGCACCTTGGGCAGGTTCAGCTCCTCGAGCGTGCGCGCCTGATAGGGGATGGCGCGCATCGCGTAGCAGAGCGAGCCGCGCTGCTGGTACACATTGCAGCGAAAGCGCCCAATGCCCGGCACGCCGATGGCGAAGTCGCATTCCTTGTTGTCCGTGAACTCCTTCACCTGGCGCGGCGTCATGAGCTGCTCTGCCAGCGTCTTCAGATCCTCCGGACGGAGCGCAGGCATATCGAGCGGCGAGAGCTCGCCGTGCAATCGTAGCGTTGGAGGACGGCCGACCTTCAGATAAAGATCGGACGCGCCGCGCTGCACCAGCTGCTGCAGGACCGCCTTGAAGTTGAATCCGCTCGCAACGGGAGCGCCACCGGCCGAGTTGTCCGTCGTAGCGCCGGGGCTAGCCATGCGCGTCGATGCGGAAGAGCGCTTGGCCATATTCGACTGGCTGCGCGTCGGACGCGAGGACCTCAGTGACGACGCCCGACACCTCGCTCTCGATTTCATTCATGATCTTCATCGCCTCGATGATGCAGAGCGTCTGTCCCTTGGACACACGCGAGCCGACGGACACATAGGGCTTGCTACCGGGCTCCGGCGCGCCGTAGTACGTGCCCACCATGGGCGATTTCACCTCGATGCCAGCCGCCGTCTTTGGCTCCGGCTTGGGCGACTCCTCGATCGTCTGCATTCCGTCCGACGGCGTCATCCTGCCCGACGGGAGCACGCCTTGCGGCGCCATCATTGGCGCCATCATTGCCTGTGGTGCTACCTGCATCGCGCCGCGCCCGGTCGGGCTCTTCGAGATGCGAATCTTCATCCCCTTGTCAGAGGAAATCTCGATGGAATCAACCGTGGATTCGTCGAGGATGTCGATCAGCTTCTTGACGTAGCGTAAGTCGATCATAGGCCCTGTGGTAGGCGCGCCCCGGTCAGTCATGGCGCTCAGCCGAGCTCAATGAGCTCGCGCGGAAACTGCGTCAGAATGTGCGGTCCATCCGCACCCAGCACGACGTCATCTTCGATGCGCACCCCGCCCCACCCCGGCCGGTACACGCCCGGTTCGATCGTCACGACGGCGCCCTCGGGGAGCGCGCCCTCGGCTGTTCGAGCAAGCCGCGGCGCTTCGTGCACCTCGAGCCCGATGCCGTGCCCAAGGCTATGGCCAAACAATTCACCGTAGCCAGCCCGCTCAATGTACTGTCTCGCGATGGCATCGGCATCCCGCCCCGCCATGCCAGCACGTACCCCTTTGGAGGCGCGCTCGTTGGCGACGCGCACCACATCGTAGACAGCCCGATGCTCCTCGCTCGCGCGGCCGACCACAACCGTCCTCGTCATATCCGAGCAATATCCCCCAACTTCCGCGCCGAAGTCCATGAGCAGAAAGTCCCCCGTAAGTAGGGTTCGAGTCGACGTTCGGGCGTGTGGCAGCGCCGATCGCGGTCCGCTCGCGATGATCGAGGCGAACGGAAAGCCCTCGCTGCCCTCGTCTCGCAATGCTTTCTCCAGCACGCCGGCCACCTGCAGTTCCGTCATCCCGACGCAGACGTCAGGAAGGGCGCGACCCAGCGCTCGCGTAGCCACATTGGCCGCTTCGGCAATAAGGGCAATCTCACTTTCGTCTTTCCGTTCCCGAAGCGACTCCACCAAATCGACCGTGGGGCGCCACTGCCATCTGGCACCCGACTCCACGAGTCGTTGAAAGTCCCGATGCTGAATGTGCGCGGTCTCGAATCCGAGGACGCGCACCGATTGCAAGGTGGTGAGCTGCTGCCAAAGTCCTGTCCAGAGGCTCGACGGCTCAATCGAAATTCGCGCGACGTCTCCGATCTCGTCCGCCACCTGGGTCTGGTAGCGGAAGTCGGTGATGAAGACCACGTCTCTCGGCGTCACGACGAGCAGTGCGCTCGATCCAGAAAAGCCAGTCAGGTACCGAATGTTCGACAGGCCCGTGAGCAGCAATCCATCAAGGTGCGCTGCCGAAAGACCGTCGACGAGTGCCGCGATCCGAGCCGAACGGGGGTCGCTCACGCCTCCGCGCTCCGTGCTCGAAGCGTCGCGACGAGCCCCCGCAACGCGAGCTCGTACCCGTGTACGCCCAACCCAATCACCACGCCAACCGCGGCTGAGGCAAGCATCGAGTGGTGCCGCTCCTGCTCGCGGGCGTACACGTTGGAGACATGCACTTCCACGAACGGAACGCTCACGCCAACAAGGGCGTCACGCAACGCGAGACTCGTGTGGGAATAGGCGCCAAGATTCACCACGGCGCCGTCGATGCGGCCGCGAAATCCGTGAACGATGTCGATGAGGGAGCCTTCGCTATTCTCCTGTGAGCATTCCACGGAGACGTCAAGCTCGCGCGCGATGACCGCGAGTCCGTTTTCCACCTGCGAAAGCGTCGAGCGCCCGTAAATTTCGGGTTCCCGAAGTCCCAACAGATTCAGGTTTGGGCCATTGAGGACGGCGATCCTCACCGTTGCTTCAATCCCTGCAGCCAGGAGTTGAACTGCTCGATATCGTCGGCGCTGTGCTGCGCGGGAGTGTCACCGGGCATCGGCAACTCGGATGACGTGCGCTGCGGCGTCGAGCCGCTACTGCGCTCGCCCGCCCCGGTAAAGAACTGATCGAACGAGAAGCTTTGCGAAGTCCGCGGTGGACGCGCCGGCCCGTCACGAAAAACGCTATCCAGCGAGAGTTCGCCAGATGCGGCGTGGGCCGGGCGACCCGCAATCATCGGTGGAACCTCTGCCTCGCCACCGAAAGCCTGTGCAAGCGCAGAGGCGGCAGAATCCTCCAACGTGCCAGGCAAGCGATTTCCAAACAGGGCGTCGATCGATCCATTTGGCGTGCCTATCGCGGCCGCTCGCTCGATGGCCGGTGCAACCGTTTCCAGTGTCGAGTGAGGATTCGCAATCGGAGAGTCGCTGTCGGCCTCTTCATGAACTTCCGGCTCTGCGCCCGCTACGAGTTCCGTCGCGTCCTCACTGTACAGCACTGCATCGTGCGCAGCGTCGGCCACGGGGTCCGGCGCGAAATCGTCAGCAGCGGGCGGGGTTGCGCCCGCCTCGCGCGCGCCAGGACGGCGGTTTGCCAAACGTGCGAAGAAGTCGCGCACATTCGGGCCGGTGTCGCGAGCCGATTCCTCGGGCGTCAGGGACGCCACAAGTCCGCTCAGGCGAGCATCATCGGGGCTCGCCGAAAGCAGCATGGTGTACACGCCAAGCGCCTGCTCCGGAAAACCTTGCGACAGGTAGAGCTCAGCCATCGTCTCGGTAACGAATGGCTGGCGCGCGACGGCTTCGTCAGGCGCTGGAGTTTCTCCTGCGTCAATGAGCTGAGCTTCCGCTGCAATGACTTCCGGCGGAAGCTCAGCGGGAATGTCGTCGCTTGCGCTCAGCTCGGAGGAAACGGGTTCCTCCGCGTCAACCTGCCCGGGCTCCACAACCGATGCATCGTCATGCGCAGCTTCTGCGTAAGCCGGCACGTCCGGCAGCGGCGCGTCGAAGAACGGAAGGTCGCCCGCGCTCGAGTCTTCGCTGGGCGCGGGCTCTTCGTCCGCAGGTTCCTGCGCGTCATGTGCTAGCGGATCACCATGGGGCGGAAGGAGTAACCCGTCATCAAGATCGAGCGGGGCCATCTCATCCACTTCGTGTTGTGCCATCGCGTGATGCAATTCATCGTGCGCGATTCCGCCACTGCCCTGCAGTCCTGCAAGCGACTCGATGCGCTCAGCTGGTGCGGAGAACGACGGCACGCCGCTATCGAGGCTATCGTCGAGCTCCGACGTCTCCTGGATATATTCGTCCGGCGGCATGAACGCGGTGGACTCAAGCCCTTCCGCTGGAGCCGAATGGTCGTGCTCTTCTGGCGCGCTGTGGGGCTGCTCTGCGAAACCAAGGAGCGAGAATTCCTCGATCAATGCACCGACAGGTGTATCCGGTGACGGCGGGATGACGGGCACGCCGGCCGGCGCCGTATCGGCAAGCGAGAGGCTGGCAGGAGCGAAATCCGTATGTGCCGGAAGCGTGTCCGGCTCGAACGGCGCGACCTCCTTCTCGATGTCGACCCCCAGATCGCGACTTGGCAAGTCGAACGATACCAGAGATTCGGAATCGTCGGCCGGGGGGCTTTGCGCGTCCAGCGTTGAAATGAGTGCCTGGATTTCCTCATTCCGGGGATCGGCGTCCAGCACGCGTACATACCACTGGCGCGCCGAGGCGTAGTCGCCCTGCCCACCGGCAATGTCACCGAGATGCCGAAGGGCGATCAAGTTCTCCGGATCGAGGCCGAGTGCGGTCTCGAAGACACCGCGCGACTCTGGCATCCGCCCAGCTTCGTACAACGCCTGACCATAAACAATGTGCCCGCTCATGTGGTCAATGCGCAGACCGGCGAAATCATCATTCCCGCCAACCGCAAGATCACCAAGACCCTGCTGCGCAAGCTGGCCGGTGTCTATGATCACGTGGACATCGACCCATCGCCGATCCGTAACAAGATCCGCGAAATCATCGGCCAGTTTGAGCACAAGTTTGCCGAGTTGGAACTCGAACACGAGCGCTCGATGGACAAAGTCGAAAGCGGCGATGACATCGACCCGGGCATCATCAAGCAGGTGAAGGTCTTCGTCGCCTCGAAGCGCAAGCTCTCGGTCGGTGAC
>JBDTXZ010000329.1:0-5023 GCA_040005935.1 bacterium
CTGCATGCGGAGGTGATCCTCCTCGTTGATCATGACGCTCAAGCCGTCCGAGAGGTACACCGCCGCCCCACTGCGCAGCGGATGCTGGGGTTCGAGGCCCGCAAGTTCCTTGCTGACGAGGTGCCGCTCGAACAACATTGCCCGGTCGGCCGACCCCAGTTCATCCACCCTCACCATGAAGCTCTCAGGCATGGCCGGGATTTCTTGCAGGGCCGCACGTACCTGCGCCAACACACGCAAACGCTCTCCATCACGCGCTCGGCTTGCAAATGCATAGCCGTCGACGTTCCGGGCCAGCCGAACTCGCGTGGAGAGCACGACATCGGAATGTTGGCCCGAGGCATCGAGCCACCTGACTCCGCCATCTGGAAGCAACGAAAGGTCCAATGTCATTCCAGCACCCGAATTCGATCGCGCAGCTCCGCGGCTGCCTCGAACTGCTCCTGTTCGATGGCGCGCCTAAGCTTGTCGCGCAATTCACCCAGGACGCCCGCCTTTTCCAGCAACTCTTCCTTCGGTGCGCGGTACGCTCGGCCGATGTGTCGCGGTCCGCCATGAACGCGCCGCAGCAATTCCCGCATGCTCGACTCGAAGGTCGTGTAGCAATGCGCGCATCCCATCCGTCCCGTGTCGCGGAAGTCCTTCATCGTCAATCCGCAAAACGCGCACTTCCCCGCCTCGATGCTGGCTGGAACGGTCTGCTGTTGCATCGCCTGCAGAAACTGTCCGAGGGGATGCTTTGGAACGGCCACGGTTGTCTCGACGCCACGTTCCGCCGCGCATTGCTCGCATAGATGTAGCTGGCGCACCGCGTTGTTCTCGATCGTCGTCAGGTTCACGACGGCATCGCGCTCATGACAGTTGTCGCAGACCATCAGGCCACCACCTCTGGCAAGGCGATCTGGGTCAGCTGCGAATCCTCGAGCTGAAGTATGCGATCGGCGCGGGCGGCCAGCGCCCGGTTGTGCGTCACGACCACCATCGCAATCTCGAGTTCACGCGCCAGCTCCGCGAACAAATCATGCAGGCGCTCGCTGTTCATGTGATCCAGGTTGCCGGACGGCTCATCGGCCAGAAGCACCGCCGGGTCGGCCGCGAGCGCGCGCGCGACCGCCGTGCGCTGCTGCTCGCCTCCCGACATCGCCGAGGGTCGATGCGTCATGCGCCCACCAAGGCCAACACGCTCCAGCAGGCCCTTCGCCCGCTGGCGCGCCGCTGCCTCATCCATTCCGCCAATGCGCAGCGGCATCATGACATTCTCCATTGCCGTGAACTCGCGCAATAGATGATGAAACTGGAAAACGAATCCCACAGTGCGATTGCGAATCGCCGATACCGCGTCGTCATCAAGCCCGGAAAGTTCCTGCCCATTAATACGAACGACCCCGGCGGTCGGCCGGTCAAGCGCCCCCAGCAAGTGAAGCAGCGTGCTCTTCCCGGCTCCGCTCGCGCCGATGATGGCCACCATTTCGCCGCGATCCACCGTCATGTCCACCTTATCCAGCACCGTGATGGTCGCTCCATCACCGCCCAGATAGGCTTTCGTCAGCGCCTGCACCTCGACGACACTCATTCGCGCATCGCCTCCACGGGCAGCAATCGGGAGGCCTGAATCGCCGGGTAAATCGTGGCGATGGCTGCGATGAGTAGGCTGGCCGCCACCGTCACGCCAATGTCCACCAATGATCGATCCACAGGAAGATGATCGATGAAGTACACCTGCGGGTCTAGCTTGATCAGCCTGAACTTGTCCAGGCCGAGCGCCGTCAAGACTCCCACGAGAAGCCCCAACGACGTACCAACCACGCCGATCAGCGTCCCTTGCACAAGGAACACCCGTCGAATGGAGGCAGCGGGCATACCCATCGCCCGCAAAATGCCGATTTCCTTGGTCTTGTCCGCAACCACCATGGTCAGCGTACCCACGATGTTGAAGGCGGCGACCAGAATGATCAGCAGGAGGATGAACGTCATCCCGAGCTTCTCGAGCTTCAGCGCCTGAAAGAGCGCGTGGTTCTGGGCTTGCCAATCCTCAGTGCGGTACGGATAACCGAGGGTCGTGGCCAGTTGCTGAGCGACGTCCGCCGCGATTTCACGATTTGTTGTGCGCAGCTCGAGCCCCGTAATGTCGTGCCCCAGCCCGGCGAGTTCCTGCGCGACCGGCATCGAGACGTAGATGTAGCCGTTGTCATATTCGTACATCCCGGTCTCGAATACGCCGGTCACTTCCAAGTGCTTTTCGCGCGGAATCGGAGTGCCAGTCACCGGACTGATTGCCGATCCGATGGTCGTCAGCGTGACGGTATCCACCCCTGGAACCACCCCCAGGCGGTTGGCCAGTTTGGCGCCAATTACGGCGCCCTGCTGCTTACCATCGGTCGTTTGGAATCGGAAATCACCAGATGTGCGAAATGATCGAATCGTGGTCACCGGCGGTCCGCCTTCGCCTTCCGGAAGAATCCCCATGACGAACGCGCCGTCGCTGTACTTGTGCCCTGCGCCCACGAGCGCTTTTGTGAGGACAAATGGCGCCGACGCAACGACGCCCGGTTGCTTGCTGACTTTCTCGAGGATGGGCTTCCAGTCCTTCAGCACCATATCCGAGCCGAAGTTCAACACACGCACGTCCGGACTGCCGATGAGAATCTTCTCGCGTAGGTCGTTCTGCAGTCCGCTCATGACGCCCATGATCACGATCAGCGCGCTCACGCCGATCACGACGCCACCGATCGCGATCACGCTGATCAACGAGAGCAGCTTCGATCCGCGACGACTCCGCAGATAGCGCCAGGCGATAGAAATCTCGAGTCGGCTCATTCGGGACGCATCGTCGGAAAGAGAATGGCGTCACGGATGTTCGCCGTGTCCGTCAGGTACATGAAGAGCCGGTCAAGACCAATGCCGACGCCACCCATCGGTGGCATGCCGTACTCCATTGCACGCAGATAGTCCTCATCCACACCGCTCGCCTCGAGGTCGCCCGCCGCCTTGAGTCGCGCCTGCGCTTCGAAGCGCTGGCGCTGGTCGATGGGATCGTTCAGTTCACTGAAGGCGTTCGCCAATTCCTTGCCCCTCGCAAAGAGCTCAAAGCGCTCCGTCAGCTCGGGATTGCCGCGCTTCGGCTTGGCGAGCGGCGAAAGTTCCTTTGGGTAGTCAATTACGAACGTCGGCTCGACGATCGTGCTTTCTACCAGCGTACCGAACAGCTCGTCGAGCAACTTCGGCCGGCTCATCGCATCGGTCTTCTCCACGCCGTGCTTTCGCGCCTCGCTGCGCAATTCCGCGTCGCTGCAGGACATGGCGTCGCGGCCCAAGGCGGCATTGAGCGATGGCATCCACTCGATGCGCGGGAACGGTGGCTCAAACGTGGGCACGGCCTCGCCAACTCCCGGCACGGCTCGGACCGCATCGGCAGCATGCACGATGAGCGACTCCACCACGCTCATCATTTCCTGATAGTCGGCTAGCGCCTGGTAAAATTCGAGCATCGTGAACTCAGGATTGTGCGTGCGGTCGATGCCCTCGTTGCGGAAATCGTGGCCGATCTCGTAGACGCGATCGAATCCGCCCACGATGAGCCGCTTCAGATACAACTCATCAGCAATACGCAAGAACAACGGCATGTCGAGCGCATTGTGATGCGTTCCAAAGGGACGAGCCGTTGCGCCGCCATACATCGGCTGCAGCACTGGAGTTTCAACCTCGAGGAAAGCGCGGCCGTCGAGAAACGCACGAATCGACGTCACGAGCCGCGACCGCGCGATGAACAGCGCGCGAACTTCCGGGTGAACCGCAAGGTCCGCATACCGTTGGCGATACCGCTGCTCAGGATCAGCAAACCCGGAGTGGCGCACGGTCACGCCATCGACAATTTCCTCCTTGCCATACGGCAACGGGCGTAACGACTTGGCGAGCAGCTCCACGCCGGCGACGCGAACCGTGACCTCGCCAGTGCGCGTGCGCATGAGCGGCCCCGACACGCCAATGATATCGCCAATGTCGAAGAGGTCGAGGAGAGAAAACACGTCCTCGCCCAGTTGGTCCTTGCGGAAGTACAGCTGGATGCGGCCACTGCCATCCGCCAGGTGCGCGAACGCGGTCTTGCCATGGCCACGCCATGCAACCACGCGTCCCGCCACGCGGACGGTGGGGCCAGACTCATCGTTGGCCGAAGCACTCGGATCCACCGCAGGCATCGCCAGTACTGCGGCAGCCGCGTCATGTGACCGATCAAAGCTGTAGGCAAACGCTGGAATGCCAGCCTTGGTCAACGCGTCCAGCTTATCCCGTCGCGCCTTCTCCACGAAGTTCAACTCGTCGGTCACGCTGCGTCTCCGGCTTTCACGCCACCCGTCTCCTTGAGAAATGCTTCGATGAACGGGTCGATCCCACCGTCCATCACTTTTTGGACGTCAGGAATCTTGAGCTCCGTGCGGTGATCGTTGACCATCGTGTACGGCTGGAAAACGTAACTGCGAATCTGGCTGCCAAAGCTGACGTCCGACTTGTTCGCATCCATTTCCGCTTTCTTGGCCAGTTGCTTGTTCAGCTCGATCTGGTAGAGGCGATTCTTCAGCTGCTTCATCGCCGTTGCCTTGTTCTTACCCTGAGAACGTTGCGCCTGCGATGACGTGATGACGCCGCTCGGAATGTGCGTGATGCGCACGGCGGAACTGGTCTTGTTGACATGCTGTCCGCCTGCGCCAGACGCACGAAATACGTCGATCTTCAGGTCTTCGTCGCGGATCTCGATGTTGATATCGGTGTCAACAACCGGATAGATAAAGACGGACGCAAAGCTGGTGTGGCGACGCGCCTGCGAGTCGAATGGCGAGATGCGAACGAGGCGGTGCACGCCGCTTTCCGCCTTGAGGTAGCCGTACGCGTACAGACCCTTGATGTCGAGCACCGCGCCCTTGATCCCCGCTTCCTCGCCCTCACTGAGATCCACGATCTCGACGGAGTAACCCTTTCGCTCGGCCCAGCGCATGTACATGCGCATGATCATCTGCGCCCAGTCCTG
>JBDTXZ010000330.1:0-5012 GCA_040005935.1 bacterium
CTGATCCCGATTACCTGTATGCCGAGGCGCAGGGTGGAGAGATTGGTCGCGTGAATCGGAAGACGCATGAGTCGCGTCCCATCAAACCACTCCCACAGTACGGCGAGAAGAAGCTTCGCTACAACTGGAACACGCCGATTCACCTGAGCGAGACCAATAAGGGCACGCTCTACATCGGCGCGCAGTTTCTCTTCCGCTCGCGCGACCACGGAGAAACGTGGGATCGCATCTCGCCTGATTTGACGACGAATGATCCGCAGAAGCAGAAGCAGGAGGAGTCTGGCGGTGTCACGGTGGACAACTCCGCGGCGGAAATGCACACGACCATCTATGCGATTGCGGAGTCGCCGAAGAACGCGAGTGTGATTTGGGCCGGCACGGATGACGGCAACGTGCAAGTCACGCGCGATGCGGGTAAGACGTGGACGAACGTCACGGCAAACATTCACGGCTTGCCGGCGAATGCGTGGGTATCGTCGATCGACGCGGGCCGCTTCGATCAAGGCGTTGTCTTTGCCACGTTCGATTTACACACCTACGGCGACATGCGGTCGTACGCGTACACGTCGACTGATTTCGGCAAGACGTGGACATCACTCGTCGCAGCGAACAGCCCGGTGCGTGGTTACGCGCATGTCATCAAGCAGGATCTCGTTAACCCGAAGCTGCTGTTCCTCGGTACCGAGTTCGGCCTGTGGGTTACGGTGGACGACGGCGCAACCTGGTCGCGGTTCAAGGGTGGCGACTTGCCAAGTGTTGCGGTGCGTGACCTCGCAATTCACCCACGCGACAACGACCTCGTGATCGCCACGCACGGGCGCGGCATCTGGATCATCGACGACATCACGCCGCTTCGCGCGCTTACGCCGCAGACACTGGCAAGCGATGTGGTGTTCGCCAAGGTGCGCCCAACCGTGGTGCAACTGTCTGCTGGCGGTGGCTGGTCGAATGGCGACGCGATGTTCATTGGCCAAAACCCGTCGGGCGACGCGGTCATCACGTATTACCTGAAGAAGCGCCACATCTTCGGCGACATGAAGATCGAGGTGCTTGACTCGACCAGGCACGTCGTCGGCACGCTGCCCACGAGCAAGCGTCGCGGCTTGAGTCGCATCAACTGGGGCATGCGGCTCAAGGCACCCACCGTTCCTGCGGCCGCTACAGCGGCGGGTGCGGCCTCGGTTGGCCCGCGTGTTCTTCCCGGCACCTACACGGTGCGCATGACGAAGGACGACAAGGTCTACAGCACGCCCGTGGTCGTGCTTCCCGACCCGCGGGCGACACACTCGGCCGCAGATCGCAAGGCGCAATACGAGTTGTCGGTCAAGCTCTCGGAATTGCTCGGCGAGATGTCCGCGGCGGTCGACAAGATCAACGATGTACGCCTCGCGCTCGACGACCGCTCGACGAGGCTACCGTCGGCCGATTCGCTCGTGGCTCGGCTGCTCAAGGCGGAAGGAACCGTGGATTCGCTGCGCAAGAAGATCGTCGCCACCAAGGAAGGCGGCATGATCACCGGCGAAGAGCGGCTGCGCGAAAACCTGGCGGATCTCTACGGCAACGTCACGTTCTACGACGGGCGTCCCTCCAAGACAGAAATGGCGCGGACGACTGCGATCGGGCGTGAGCTGCACGATGTGTCGCGCAGCTTCGATGCGTGGGTTGCGAAGGAGATGCCGGGGATCAACGCGGCGCTCCTCGCGCGCAAGCTGCCGCCGATTCCTGTGCTGACGCCGTAGTGCTGTCCAAGTGGGAAGGACCTGCAACAGCAGGTGCAGGTCCTTCGCCTGCGGTTCAGGACGACAAACTGGTGCGCGAGAGACGCTTGACGAGATCGTACAGGAACGCGTGGCCCTCGTAAAACGACCTCACGCGCATTCGTTCGTCGCGGCCGTGAAAGCGAATGTCGTCGCGATCGAAGAAGAAACCCTGAATGCCATACGTCGGCATCCCCGCCGCGCGTAGCGACCGACCATCCGTCGCGCCCATCACCATGATCGGCACCGTGATGACGCCGGGCCACATCTTCTGCGTCACCGTTGTCACCGCGTCCACGACATCAGCACGAAGGGGAGACGCGGGCCCCGGATTGGGGGTGTCAACGAGCGTGACGGACACCTGGGTATCGGCAACGACCTTGCGGAGTGCCGCGTGCACGTAGTCCACGGCGTCGTCTGGCAACACGCGACAGTTCACAGTGGCAGCGGCCAACTGCGGTAACGCGTTCAGTGCATGTCCGCCCTCCAGCATCGTGGCAACGCAGGTCGTGCGCAACGTCGCATTCCATGATGTCGACGCCTTGGCGACGCGCTGCATCGCGTCGCGCGAGCCAGCCGCAACGCGGACGAGGTCCGCCTTGACCGGTCCCGCCTCGGTCTTGGCCATCTGCTTGAAATACGCGGCAGTCACTTCGTTGGTCTTGAGTGGAAATGCGAAGCGCCCCAGTCGTTCGAGCGCGCCCGCGAGATGGTAGATCGCGTTGTCCGGCACGGGGAGTGAGCTGTGACCGCCCTTGTTGCGCACTTCGAGACGGAAGTTGACGACGTACTTCTCGCTCACCTGGAGGTCGTTCGCAATTTGCTTTCCGTTCACCGATTCACCCCAGCCACCTTCGTTGAGCGCAAACTCGGCGTCGATCCAATCGCGGTGATTCTTGAGAAGCCAGTCGACGCCATTGAACGGACCGCCACCCTCTTCGTCAGCTGTGAGCGCAACGATGATGTCGCGATCAGGAGTAAAACCTTCTGCCTTGTATTGCAGGAGCAGCGCAATCCACACGGCCGCCTGCGCCTTGTCATCGCCGGTGCCTCGACCGTAGAAGTAGCCGTCCTTTTCCGTCAGGACGAACGGATCGATCGACCAGTCTTCGCGCTTCGCTTCAACGACGTCGATGTGGGCGAGCAGCAAGAGTGGCTTGCGGGCACCGCTCCCGCGATAACGAACGACGAGATTGGCTTTACGCGGATTAGGGCCATCCACGTGTACGTCGGCATCTGGAAATCCGGCTGCCTTCAGGCGCGCGGCCGCAGCCTGCGCGACGGGAGTGGTCGCTCCCGTCGTGAATCCCGATGGAATTTCGACGAACTCCCTGTAGATCGCGCGAGCCAACGCTTGCTCGGCCGGTGGTCGCGTGACCTGCGCGCGCGCGGGAGCGGCGGCGATGCACGCGGCGATCACCAGAGTGACCAACGAGGTGTGTCTCATGAATGTCCGCGGTGCGTGGAGTGGCGGGTCGCCGTGCGGCAGCGAGAGTAATAGCGACAATTCTACGCTATCACCGCGCAGTCACTAGACCTGCGAGACGTAGAGCGCCAACCGGTCCAGTGTCTGCACGCCTCCCTCGAGTACGCCGTACCGCTCCACGGCCCTCTTGAATCCGTGAGCATCGCGGAAGGTCATGTGGAGCGAGAGGTTTGTCTTGCCCCCCACGGCGACCAGGCTCACGACAACCTTGAAGTCGACTGGCGCATCCGGGAGGTCCCAGCTGTTCTCGTAGACCAGGCGCTCCGGCGCCACGATTTCGCGAAAGACCACTCGAGTTGGGTAGTCGGTTCCATCGGGACCGTGCATGATGGATCGCCACGTGCCATCCGGGACGAACGCGAATTCGTGCGTTGTGGTGGTGAATCCTGTGGGCCCCCACCAGTGGTGAAGGTGGCTCACGTCGCTCCACATCGACCACACCAGCTCACGCGGAGCGTCGAGCAGTCGCGAGAAGACGACCTCACGGTCGGACGGTTGCTCCGCTAGTGAGAGCCCAGATGTCGGCATCATCTAGTGCTTTGCCGGCGCAAGAGCGGGCGTGCCGTCAGACCATTGGCGCACCGGGATGAGCAGCGTCAGCACGGGGGCATGTGCGTCGCCCGCCGAGCCGTCGATAATGGGAGCGGTCATGCCAGCGGCGCCCCATGCTGAGGCGGGCATTGCCTTGTCGTAATAGAACATCAGGTGCGGCATCCAGTGTGGGCCCGTATCGGAGAGTACCTGCTTCTTAGAAAGCATATACGCCATCGCGCCCGCCGCAGGCACCTGAAATTCGTGAGATGCGTAACCGCGATCCGTGCGCGTCGTAAGCTCACTCGGGGTTGCGCCGGCCAGGAACCACTCCGCTCCTTTTACAAGCGCAGGGACGATGCTTCGCACGGCCAGTGGGTTGAAGCAATGCGGTGCGCGAACGCGAGTGTTCAGGAAGTTGGGATCATCGACAGACCCAGAGAACGAACGGACCACCGCGCACGTAAAACCGTTTGTGCCCTTGACAGCCTCCACGAATCCGGTGCGTGTCATGACGAGCACCGTGGCGGAATCCGATACGTTCCTAGGCGCCGCTGTCCGTGCGAGCGCAATCTCCGCGGCGCGATCGGCCATGAGGTAGGGAGCGATGTCGCGGCTTTGTTGTGCACCTGCGGTCAAGGCGTTGAACAACGCGAGCGCGGCGAGAGTCAGGTTGCGAGTCAGCATCGTGGTCCTGTCGTGTGGTGGGCTTTCGGAAAAGGATGTTGTGCGGTCGTCGCGCCGGATCATTCGTCGGCCTGGAGTTGCTTGAGGTAGAGCTCCAGTCGATCCAGCCGCGCATCCCAGAGCGCGCGGAATTGCTCGAGGTAGGCGTTCGCCACCTTGAGGGGGGCTGCGTCGAGTGCGCGCGGGCGCATCTGCGCGTCCCTGCCGCGCACGACCAGGCCCGCCTTCTCCAACACCTTGAGATGTTTGGAAATTGACGGCTGACTCATTCGGAACGGCTCGGCGAGTTCGGAGACCGAGTGCACACCGGTGCTGAGTCGGTCGAGGATGGCTCGCCGAGTGGGGTCGGAGAGCGCGCCGAAGACGGCGCTGAGTGGGTCGGGTCGGGGCGGGGTCACCCGCCGCTTTTTGACGTACATAGCCATTTGGCTATATACAAAAGCCGTCGCGTTCCGTCAAGGTTGGCTGTGTCATCCCGGGCGAGGGTGGCGCGTCAAAGGATCTGCACAGTTGTCATCCTGAGCGAGCGCAGCGAGTCGAAGGATCTGCAC
>JBDTXZ010000331.1:0-4977 GCA_040005935.1 bacterium
GCCACTCATCCTCCCGACGCCTACAGCGTGACCACCAATTCCACCGAACGTGACCGCGGCTCCATCGCAATTCCCCCGTCGCTCGATGTCGAGCGGGGGGACATCAGCATCCGGCCAATCAGGTCGCTGCCGGAGTTTCTGGCCTGCGTCGACCTTCAGGCCGATGTGTGGGGGCCCGACTACTCCGACAACGTTCCGGCGTCGCTGCTCCAGGTCGCGACCTACGTGGGCGGCGTCGTCACCGGTGCGTTCGACGGCGCGGGCGAGCTGGCCGGCTTCGTGTTCGGCATCACCGGTGTCGAGGACGGCGAGATCATACACTGGTCACACCTCCTCGGCGTGCGGGACTCGGCGCGAAACCTCGGTGTCGGCCGGCTGCTCAAGGAAGCACAGCGCGCGGAGCTGGCGGAGCGCGGCGTGCGCACGATGCGGTGGACGTTCGATCCGCTCGTCGCGAAGAACGCGCACCTGAATCTCAACCGGCTCGGTGCCCGCGTCGTCGAGTACGTGTGCGACATGTATGGAACGACGCGCAGCCCGCTCCACTACGGGCTGGCGACAGATCGTCTCGTCGTGTCGTGCAGTACCCATCCGGAGGCCGTGGCCCCGACGTTCGCGCCGCCGACGTCGCCATGTCCGGTGGCCACCGCCGAGCCGCACGCCGGAGACATGCTGCTGGATTCCTCATCGCCTCCGTCGGTGTTCGGCATCGAGGTCCCGAGCGATGTCCAGCAGGTCATCGCGCGCTCGCCAGGTGCGGCGGCCCACTGGCGGGAGTCGGTGCGGAAGTACTTCCAGTGGGGGCTCGCCCGCGGCTACGAGGTGACGGGCATCCAGCGCGATCCGGTCACCTCCCGTTCATTCTACATCCTCGAGCAGCCGGAGGGCGCATGACGGCCGGCGTCGCCCATGGGAATCCGCTGCGGGTCGACCGCATCATCCTCCGCGAAATCACGCTGAAGCTCCGCGAGCCGTTCCGCATCTCGTCGGGCCTGATCGCCGCGCGGCGCATCGCTCTGCTCCAGCTCTTCGACGCCGACGGTGCACGCACCTGGTCCGAGTGCGTGGCCTTCCAGCTTCCCAACTACACGTCCGAGACGATCGAGACGGCGTGGATGGCCATCCGCGAATGGCTCGCGCCCCGCGTGCTGGGCCGCCAGTTCTCCGGCCCGGAGGAGATCCACGCGGTGCTCGCGAAGAACATCCGCGGGCACCATATGGCGAAGGCGGCCGTGGAGATGGGCTGCTGGGGGCTCACCGCGGTCAATCGCAACGTGTCACTGTCCGCATTGCTTGGCGGAACGCGCGATCGCGTGCCCACGGGAATTTCGCTCGGTATCCAATCCGAGCCCGCTCTGCTCGTGGAGCGCGCGACTGCGGCAGTCGCTGCCGGCTATCGCAAGATCAAGGTGAAGATCCAGCCGGGCCAGGACGTGGAGTACGTCCGCGCGGTGCGCGAAGCGCTCGGCGACACGATCGACATGATGGCCGACGCGAACAGTGCGTATACGCTGCGCGACGTCGAGCATCTCGCCCAGCTCGACGGGCTCGATCTCATCATGCTCGAACAGCCGCTCGGCGACGACGATCTCGTGCGTCACGCCACGCTCCAGCGCCGCATGTCGACCCCGATCTGCCTCGACGAGTCGATCACCTCCGTCGACCGGGCGGAGGACATGATCACCCTGAAGAGCGGGCGCATCATCAACATCAAGCCGGGTCGCGTTGGCGGATTGAGCGCATCGAAGGCGATTCACGACGTGGCCCAGAACGCGGGGATGCCGGTGTGGTGCGGGGGAATGCTGGAGAGCGGCGTCGGCAGGGCGTACAACGTGGCGCTCGCCTCGCTGCCGAACTTCTCTCTGCCGGGCGACCTGAGCCCGAGCGCGCGCTACTGGGCGCGTGACATCGTGTCGCCCGAGTGGACGATGGACGACGAAGGCATGGTGCGCGTGCCACTCGACCGGCGCGGGCTCGGCGTCGCTGTCGACGAGGATGGCATCGAGGCGATGACCGTGCGCCGGGAAGAGCTGCGGGTGGATCGCGCGATGGTGAGCGTGTCTTGAGCGAAGTGCCCGCGGACTCCGCGTTGGCCCGGACGCTCCTTTCGCCATCACTGCGCGAACGGCTGGTTGCGCTGCGCCGCGACCTGCACCAGCACCCGGAGCTGTCGTTCGCGGAACAGCGCACCAGCGGCGTGCTGGCCCGCGAGCTGGCGCGTCTGTCGCCGCTGCGTGTCGATCAGGTCGCGCGCACTGGGTTGATCGCACGCATGGCGGGGCGGAATCCGGGTGCACCGGTAGTCGCCATTCGTGGCGACATCGACGCGCTGCCGATCCAGGAGGCCACCGGCCTGTCGTTCGCGTCGGTGAACGAGGGCGTGATGCACGCGTGCGGCCATGACGTGCATGCGACCTGGACCATCGGCGCCGCGGCGCTGCTGGCGGATGTCCCGGCGGACGGCGACGTGCTGATCGTGCTGCAGCCCGCGGAGGAGATCGGCGAGGGCGCTGCGGCGGTGATGGAGTCCGGGCTGCTCGACGACGCGAAGGCGATCTTCGGTGCGCACGTTGATCGCCGGTTCACAGTGGGACAGGTGGTCGCGCAGGCGGGGCCGCTGGCCGCGTCTGCGGACGTGTTCGAGATCGTGCTGGCGGGGCGCGGAGCGCACGGCGCGCGGCCGCACGAGTCCTCCGATCCGATCGTCTGCATGGCGGCGCTCGTCTCGGCCCTTCAGACGATCGTGTCGAGGCGGGTCAATCCCGCGTTGCCCGCGGTGGTGACCATCGGCGTTGTGAACGCAGGCACCGCACCCAACGTCATCCCGGAGCGCGCGGAACTGCGCGGGACGCTTCGCGCCACGGACCGCGAGACGCGCGCGCTGCTGCACTACGAGTTGCGCGAGATCACCACGCACATCGCGGCGGCGCATCATGTCGAAGGTACGGTGACGTTCGGGCCCGGCGTTCCCCCCGTCATCAACGATGCGCGCGCGGCCGGCTGGGCAACCGCCGCAGCGGCAGGCGTGCTGGGCGCCGATGCGGTGGTCCCGCTCGGGAGCACCAACATGGCTGGCGAAGACTTCGCCTGGTATCAGGAGCGCATGCCGGGATGTTTTCTGCGCGTCGGCGCGCGAAGGCCGGACGAGAAGATCATCGCCGCGCACTCGCCGTATTTCGACGTCGCAGAGGACGCGATATTCGTCGGTGCAGCCGTGTTGGCCGAGTGCGCACGACGTGCGTCGGCAGCAGTAGCCGCGGAGCAGGTATGAGCGACCTGCGGCGCACGCTTGGCTTTTGGGACCTCGCGCTCCTGGCGATGGGCACCGTCATCGGGTCCGGCATCTACCTCGTGCCAAGTGTGGTGCTGCGGCAGACCGGGTCACAGACGGGTCCGGCGATGTTGGTGTGGATCGTCGCTGGAGTCCTCTCGCTGCTCGGTGCGCTCACGTATGCCGAGCTTGGCGCCATGAAGCCGGAGGCGGGCGGCCTGTACGCATTCATTCGCGACGCGTTCGGTCCGCTGCCGGCCTTCATATACGGATGGACAAGCTTCTTTGTCATCGCGAGTGGATCGGTGGCGACGCTGGCCGTCGCATTCTCGAACTACTTCTCGCAGATCGTCTCCGTCGGGCCGATTGTATCACGCGTGATCGCCGTTGCCGTCATCGCGATCACCGTGGCGATCAACGTCCGCGGCACCCGCGACAGCGCGACGGTGCAGAACTGGACGACGGCGCTCAAGGTCGGCGCGCTGCTCTCCATGGGAATGGCGCTCATCGTCTTCGGCCGCGCGCCTGGTACGAGCGCAGCCATGTGGCCCACGTCGGTGACGCCCTCGCTGCTCACGGGTTTCGGCACGGCGATGATCGGCGTGCTCTGGGCGTACGAGGGATGGCAGTACGTGACCTTTTCGGCGGGCGAGACGATCGATCCGCAGCGGACGTTCCCACGTGCAATCACGGCGGCTACTGCGGCGCTCATCGTCACGTATCTCCTGGTGAGCTTCGGCTACATCGTCGCACTCGGTCCGGATGCGGCGGCACATTCGGATCACGTCGCGGCCGACGCGGCGGGCGCGCTGCTCGGGCCGATCGCGGGGAAGCTCGTAGGCGCGCTCATTCTCGTCTCCATCTTCAGCGCGACGAACGGGTTGATGCTCACCGCGCCGCGCATGTACTACGCAATGGCGCGCGACGGCGTGTTCTTCAAGCGCCTCGCCGACGTGCATCCACGGTTCGGCACACCGGCGACGGCGATTCTCGCCATCGGCGCATGGGCGGCCGTGCTCGCGGTAAGCGGCACGTTCGAGCAGCTGCTCACATACGTCGTGTTCACCGGCTGGATCTTCTACGGGCTCGGCGGACTCGCAGTGATGATGCTTCGGCGGAAGGAGCCGCTTACGCCGCGTCCGTTTCGCGTGCCGGGCTATCCCGTCACGCCACTGCTGTTCGTGGCGTCGGCGGCGCTGCTCGTCGGCAACACGCTCGTGGCGCAGCCCAATCGCGCTGCAGCAGGTATCGCGGTCATGCTCGCCGGAACCCCGGCTTTCTACCTCTGGCGCGCCAGGTCGCGCCGGGCGGCCGCGCCCCCCACTCCAACACCGATGGAAGGCTGAGATGATCGACATACCGCGAATGTCCTTGCCGTGCACGCGTGGGCTCGCAGCGGTCGTGCTTGCTGCCGCAGCCGCCTGCGGTGGGGCGCGCAGCGCGAACGTGCAGGACGGGTCCGCGCCCGCCGACTCGATCTACGACATCGTCATCGCGAATGGACGCGTCGTGGACGGGTCAGGGAATTCGTGGTTCTATGGCGACGTCGGAATTCGCGGCGATCGCATCGCGCGAATCGTGCGGCGTGGAACCCAGCCCGCACTCACCGGCCGGCGGCGCGTCGACGCGACGGGCATGGTGGTCGCGCCAGGCTTCATCGACATCCAGGCGGGTGGCAACTACGTCTCCGGCGACGGACGCGACGT